>JAHJAP010000039.1 GCA_018813805.1 Patescibacteria group bacterium | reverse complement strand
TTTCAGAAAACCGCTATGGTTTTTCTTACTGCGCTTAATTTAAATTATTATCATCTTTTTGTCAATATTATGCTAATTCGTCAGCCCGCCGATGACAGATAAAAAGCGAGCGGACAAAAATTGGGGGAGTTTGAGGGGAAATTTTTTGCCCGCTCGCTGAAAAGCGTCAAAAAATTCAATTCCTGCTTTATGTTTTTGGAATTCGGATTTTAAACTTGACAAATTTAGAGCGTTGGTGATAATCTACAGTTAGATATAGCCCTTTTACAATAAGCTCAAAGTCCTATTTCTCTTATTGCCTCATTAGGTCAATAGCGTTAAATGAGAATCCGTGGTGGATTTTCAGCCTAAGAGATGATAAGAAAATATATGCAAGAAAGGAGAAAAGGCCATGAAGCGCGACTGGAGCAAGTTCCAACCGAAAGCGGTTGTTGCTTCGCCAGAGAAGCAGAACCGTGCCAACATGGGACGCCCTTGCTGCGGCGGTTCGTGCATCGGCGGCAACTGCAAAGCCGTTCCGAAAATCGCCGACACTTTCAAGTAGGCGAACCCCCACAGGGCCCCATAGCGCAAATGCTCTGGGGCCTATTTTTTCAGAAAGGAGGCAAAAGAAGATGAAGCAAATGTTTATTCCGGAAAAGGTTGTTTTCCACATTGAGCCAAATGAACAAGTGGGAACCATTCACGATTTGAAAAGCGGCGAAAGAGCCTATGTTAATGCCGATACGGTTGAAATCATTCGACATTTGATCAAAGGGAATACTCTCGACTCTTTCAAATACCACAAAAAGAAAAAGAAGAGTTTATTCGACAAAGTGAATCCGTGTTGCGTAAATTGGCAACCGCCGGGCTTTTAACCGAAAAGAGGTTAAGTCGTCAGGGGCTTACCAAAAAGGTAAAAACCAATCCGCCGCTTAGAGTAGTTTTTGTCGAATTGACAAAAAAATGCAATTTGCGGTGCAGGCATTGCTATGTTCCCGATTGTAGTGATTCCGTAAAACGTGCGAATAACGGCCAAATGACTTTCGCCAAGATTTGCGATTTAATTTCGCAAATTGACGAATTGGGAGTAATGGAACTTCAATTTACCGGTGGAGAGCCATTTGTCCTACCATACGCACTTGACATCATTAAAGAAGCGCAGAGTAGATTGATTCCCTGCTCCGTTTTCACTAACGGGACATTGATGACTGAAGATGTTTTTAGATACATATCTGAAAACAACTATGGCTTGATTTTTTACATAAGCTTAGATGGTCATCAAGAGACTCACGACGCTTTCCGTAGAAGTCAAGGAGCGTTCCAAAAAACCGTTGAAGCGATTAAAAAAATGCTTCAAATAGGTTGCGACGTCAGAATCAACACCTCGATCGGCAGACACAATATTGCCGAGATGCGTCAATTCATCAAATTCGTAAAAAACGAATTCGGTATTTTGCACAGATTGGTTACCGTGGAGCCGATTGGTCGAGCCAACTCTGAAATGACTATTACCGCTCAGGAATTTGCGAGTCTGCTTCAGGAGAGCAATAACACATTTGAATTTCTTGACAGCCATGACTCAGTTGCTGATTGGTCAACTCCTGCTTGCGGAATTGGTTCGTCAATGTTGTTTATTGACGCGTACGGAAATGTGTCATTTTGTCCCACCTTGACACAGAGAGAAAATCCGGAGTTCCTAGCAGGAAACATTATCCATTCTTCCCTAAAAGACATTTGGGAAAACTCTCCTGTTTTCAAAAAATTCAGGGGGTTGCAGTGCAAGGATGTGGAACAATGTCGTTTTCGCGAGCTATGCAAAGGAGGGTGTAGAAGTCGAGCATACTTGTCCGCTGGCGACGTTAATTCACCCGATCTCGCAATGTGCCTATTGTACAACGCAAGACAAACCTGAGCCCAATCATTAGTGGTTGGGCTTTATTTTTTGGCTCAAAAATGGTATTATTTATTCATGGATTTGCCGGAAATAAAATTTATAGATATTCCTTTATCCAAAGAAGTTAATTGGGTGCATGGTTTTTTATTTCAGAATAAATGGGGTTGGGGTAAATACATAATTAAGAAACACCCTAAAATCAAAAGGGTATTTTCTTTTAAAACCGAGGCAGAACAAGCCAAATTTTTAAAAGAGTATATTGTTGAATTTAAAAAAGAAAATCAAGAACTAATAAAAAAAAATAAAACAAAATATCAAAAAGAATGGCAAAAAAATAAAAAAAATTTTTTTATTATACTTTCGGAAATTATACAAATTGGTTGGCCTAAAAACAAAAAAATAATTAGAGCCATGATTTCTGTCAATCCAATTTGTCCTCGTTTTTTGAAAGATTGGAGTTTTTCAATTTTCTATAATTACAAAAAATTATCTCACGCACTAGAAGTTATTATGCATGAATCTTGCCACTTTTTATATTTTGAAAAATGGAAAAAAGTATATCCAAAAATGAGTCTCAAAAAATTCGAATCTCCGCATATAGAATGGCATCTAAGTGAAATTGTAGCGCCAATTATTCTAAATGATAGCCGTATTCAAAGATTGTTAAAACAAAAGGCGGCTTTTTATACTGAACATAAGAAAATAAAAATAGGTGATAAAACAGCTCCAAGATATTTTACTGATTTATATAATAAAGCTGCTAAAGAAGATAATTTCGATAGATTTTTAAAAGAATCATATCAAGCGATCAAAAAGAATAAGGAATTATTCAAAATATAAAATCCGAATTCCAAAAACATAAAGCAGGAATTGAATTTTTTGACGCTTTTCAGCGAGCGGGCAAAAAATGGAGGGGTTTAAGGGGAGGAAATTTTTTGCCCGCGAGCCAAAGCGAAGCCCCGCCGCCCCGCGCTTTGGGCGCGGAAGCCGAAGCAGAAAAACTTTCTTTTCCTTTTAGAAGAAAAAACCGGC
>JAHJAP010000004.1 GCA_018813805.1 Patescibacteria group bacterium | reverse complement strand
TTTATTAATATTTAAATTTTGTAATTTATAGTTTGTAGTTATCCACAAGCTTATTATTATAGCATATTTTATTACAACATACATAAAAAAATATTTATTCAACATTGCGTAATAACTATATTTATTTTTAATTAAAATACTAACGGGTCTGTCGCCGAATACTCTTTCGAGTATAAAATTTCAAATTTTTAGGAAATTTTTTTAAAAAGTTTTAAGGGAATATGGTTGTATTAGCGAAAAAGTTTTTGACAAAATTTACAAAAATTTGGAATTTTATACCGAATACGGTATTCGGCGACAGACCCCTAACTTAATACACCAACTTAATTGTGCCTAGCTGATCTGTTCTTAATATTTTAATACCTAAACGTTCTAGCCTTTTTATAATTCTTAAATTAGGAAAACCAAAGTCATTATTAGCGCCAACTGAAATAATTGCTATTTGCGGTTTAATTTTATCTAAAAACTCCTGGCTACTAGAAGTATCTGATCCATGGTGTCCAATTTTTAAAACATCTGCTGATAAATCAATTTTATTATTTAATAATTCTTCTTCGCCTAATTTCTCTAAATCTCCAACAAATAAAAATTTGATTTGATTATAAATTAATTGCATAACCAAAGAACTGTTATTCAAATTTTCCACTTCTTGGCCAGCCAAACTTTTTGTTGGATAAATTATTTTTAGCCAACAATTATCGCTTAATTTTACTGTTTGCGGCTGATTTATAATAATTAATTTAATTTTCTTTTTTTGCACTAATTTAAGCCAAGTTAAATAATTAGGCGTATTATGAACAACGCCATTATAAATAATTTTTTTAACATCATATTTTTTAAGAACATTTATCAGTCCGCCAACATGATCATCGTGCGGATGAGTTAAAACCATTAAATCTATTTGCTTGTCCCACCAAGGCAAATTTTCATTTAAACGTTTAATTATTGTTTTATCTGGCCCGCCATCAATTAAAATATTTTGTCCAGTAGGTATTTTAATTAAAATAGCATCACCTTGCTTAACATCTAAAAAATCAACTTCTAATTTTTTTTCTGATTGATAATAAAACCAAAATAAAAAAACAACTGCAATAATACAAACTATTCCCAAAATTAAAAAAATATTATATAATTTAATCAACATGTGGATAAGTAAAAAAAATAACTTTTATTTCTTTATTAAAAGAAATAAACAAAATAAAAAAGGGAGGGGTAATATGCCACATAAATTTAAACGGCTAGAAGAGCTAACTGAACAAGCTTTCCTTGCAAGAAAAGAAAAAACTTTTTTTAATGGCTAAACATCACAATTTATAGCTCCTTTTGCTGCTTAACTCTTTCTGCCTGGGGATAATAGACTTGTCTATTATCCCTTTTCTTTTTTTACTCAAATAAATTATTAATCCAATAATTGCTAAATAATAAATAATTAACCAAATCCAACTAAAATAAGCTGTTTCTAAATAAGCATACGGAATATTAGCCATTGATTTAACTATAAATAAAATATATTTAGAACCAAGCAAAACTGGCAAAAAAAATAAACCAGTTAAACTAGGCAAAACAAGGCTAATTAATAAAGCTAAAATAATAATAATAGTTAACAAAGGTATTAACCAAATAACTAATAAATTAGCCAATGGCGCGATTAAAGAAATTTGAGAAAAATTATAAGCTGAAATCGGCCAAGTAAAAATTTGCGAAGCTAAAGTCATTGCCAAGCAACTTCTTAAGCCTTTTAATTGTGGAATTTTTATTTTAGCAAAAAATTTATCTAAAAAAGGATAAATATAAAGCAATCCAGCAAGAGCTAAAAAAGACAACTGAAAACCAATATCATCGCGCAATAATTTAGGATTAATTATTAATAAAATAACAGCTGTTATAACTAGCGAATTAGTTATTTTATTAAGTCTGCCCAAATAAAACGCCCACAAAACTAAAAACCCCATTAAACCAGCGCGCATTGCTGACGCAGGAGCGCCAACTAAAATAATATAAATTAGCAAGCAAACAATTGAAAAATAAAAAGCGCGACGACGATCCAGTCCAATTCCTAATAAAAAATTTAAAACAATAATTGATAAAATACTAATATTAAAACCAGAAACTGCCATAATATGTGTTAATCCTGTTCTAGCAAATTGCTGGCGGATTTCCTTATTTAATCCTGTTTGGTTGCCAAAAACAATTGGCTTGGCAAGACTAGCCTCAGGCTCGCTTAATCCATAATCAATTAGTTGGCTAAGCTTATTTTTCAAAGCAAAAATTTTTTGATAAAACCAATTGCCTTGATTATTATTTAAAATTTTTATTTGCGGATAATAGCAAGTTGAATATATGTTATAACGAGCTAAATAACGATCATAAGCAAATTCGTCAAATTTTTCTGGCGCAATTAATTTGCAATTAACAATTAATTGATCTCCGTAATTATATAAAGGATATAAATTTGTTGTTACTAAAATTTTTCCAACAATAGCGCGTTTAAGTAAAGGACTATAATTTATTGTAATTTCCAGCTTTTGATTATTTTCTCTAACATCAGGTTCATTGCTAATAATACCAATTAATTCAAGGCTACTGCCATTATAATGCCAAATTTTGTCCAAACTATTTTCAGGAATAGATAAGCCATAACGCCAACAAGCAAAAAATATAATTAACAAAGTAAAAAAAATTAATTTAACAACTCTGTTTTGCCAAAATAAAACCATCACAACCAAACTTGCCAAAGCAAAACCAAAATAAAAAATATTATAATCAAAAAACCAAATAGGCAAAAAAGACGCTAGTAAAATACTTAAAATAAAAATTAAAGGGGACTGTCGCCGAATGCTCTTTCGGATAGAAATTTTCATAATTTCAAGGAAATTTTTTATAAAATTTTTAAGGGAATATGGATATATTAGCGAAAAAATTTTAGAAAAAATTTACCGAAATTTGGAAATTTATGCCGAATATGGCATTCGGCGACAGTCCCTAAAGAATTTAGAAAAACAATTTTTGCTTTAGAAAACAAACTATTGCTAAATGCTCTTTTGAACATAAACTCTAAATAACAAATTTTAAATTTTAAATTTATTCATACTTCATAATTCAACTTTTTAACTTTATAAACTTTTGACTTTCTTTAAATATGCCTCAATAAATCCATTTAAATCACCGTCCAAAACCGCCTTAATGTCTGATGTTTCATAATTAGTCCGATGATCTTTAACCATTTGATAGGGTTGCATAATATAAGAACGAATTTGTTTCCCCCATTCAGCTTTTTGCACTTGGCCTTTTAGCTTTGATTCAATTTGTTCTTTTTCTTCTTCTAATAATTTAAATAATTTTGATTTTAAAATTTTTAAAGCTGTCTCTTTATTCTGATGTTGAGAGCGCTCAGTTTGACAAGTTACTGTAATATTAGTTGGCTTATGAACAATTCGCACGGCTGAATCAGTTGTATTAACGCTTTGCCCGCCTGGTCCAGAAGAACGAAAAACATCAATTCGCAAATCACTATCTTTAATATCAATTGTTTCAGCTTCTGGAAATTCAGGAATAATTTCAACCAAAGCAAATGAAGTATGGCGCATAGATTCAGCATCAAATGGCGAAATACGCACTAAGCGATGAACGCCAACCTCTGAGCGCAAATAACCATAAGCCCATTGTCCAGAAATTTTCATATTAATACTTTTAATTCCAGCTTCATTGCCAACAGTTCGCTCTAAAATTTCTACTTGCCAGTCTTGTTTTTCAGCAAAACGCAAATACATTCTTTCCAAAATTTCTGCCCAATCTTGCGCGTCCACTCCCCCGGTTCCAGCATGAATAGCCAAAATAGCACTATTGCTGTCATATTTTCCAGAAAATAAAACAACAAATTCTAAATCAACGAATTTTTTTTCTAATTCGTTATATTTATTATGCATTTCGTCACTGATAGAATTATCATTTTCTCTTATTGCCTCTGCGACTAATTGTTCTAATTCAACAATTTCTTTTTGAAAACACTCCCATTTATCTATTTCTTTTTTCTCATTTTCAACTTCTTTACTAATAATTACTGCCTGTTCCCTGTTTTGCCAAAAATCCGGCATATTCATTTTCAATTCTTGACTATTTAATTTTGACTTTCTTCTATCAATGTCAAAGAAACCTCCATGTATTTATGAGTTTTTCTCTTAATTCTTCTATTTTTTTAATTAAATTTTCCATATAATGGGTCTGTCAAAAATGTCACATTTAATAACAAGTAATAACAAACGTTTTTTATTTATAATTATCTTTTAATAAATTATTTAAAGGGTTGGCTGTATCATTAAGATTTATATCTAAAACGCCTTTATATTGATCTACTAAATTATTAATTAATGGTGGTAAATAAATAACAGCTACTATAATTGGCACAACAAACATAATTAAATAAAAAACACTTATTAAACGTTGAAAAGCTAAATGACTTTTAATTTTTTTAGTCATAGCATAAATTTCTTCTGTTATTTTAAGATTTTTTTCTAATAATTTTTTTATTTCTTCGTCCATAAAATTAATTGTTAATTATTAATTATTGTGGCTTATTTATCTTGCCTTACATTCCTTAACATATTGTTGCCCAATTTTTGCAAATTCATTCATTTGTTGATCTGAATAAGATTCTTTATTTTTTAATTTTGGATTAATTAATTCTATATCACTTTTAAATTTTTGCAAATACCATTTATCAGCCCCTTTAATCAGTTCACCAATAGCAAAAACGTCATTTTGATCAAAAAATTCAGGCATTATAGTTGTTCTAAATTCATAAGGTAAATTGCTTGTCATTATAATTTTAACACTTTTTTCAATTTTTTCCAAAACAATCTGTTTATTAATAACTTTTTGATATTTTTCTTTTGATGCCTTAATATCCATGGCAATATAATCTAATAATTTTTTATCAATTAATTTTTTTATTACTTCTGGATTACTGCCATTAGTGTCTAATTTTACTAAATAATTAAGTTTTTTAATTTTAGTAATAAATTCTATTAAATCTTTATGAATAGTTGGTTCGCCACCAGTAATTACAACAGCATCCAGCTTATTAATGCGAGATTTGAGAAAAGCAAAAAGATCATTTTCGTTATATTTGAAATGATCTTTTTGTTGTTGGCTATGATTAACGCCAATATATTTAAACTTGTTACGTTTGTCAGTCAAAATTTTAGAAAAAAATGACTGATGTGGCAAAACAAGCAAAGGGTTGTAACAAAACTGACAACAAAAATTACAGCCTTGAGTAAAAATTATTGCGGAAATATTGCCAGGATAATCTAATAAGCTAAATTTTTGCAAACCACCAATTAACATAATAAATCTATTGTTGAACAAATTAAGGGGTCTGTCGCCAAATACTCTTTCGAGTATAAAATTTCAAATTTTTAGGAAATTTTTTTAAAAAGTTTTGAGGGAATATGGTTATATTAGCGAAAAAGTTTTTGACAAAATTTACAAAAATTTGGAATTTTATACCGAATA
>JAHJAP010000038.1 GCA_018813805.1 Patescibacteria group bacterium | reverse complement strand
TTCAAATTTTCAATATCCAACTCTCAATACCCAATGATAAAGTTAGAAGGAAAAAGGGCATCACTATGTGTCTTTTCTATGTGATCTATTGTGCCTTCCGATAAATCGGAACAAGTTATGTGGTGGTTTTTTCATTTTTTTACCACTTGAGATCATAGGACACACAGGGGTCACATAGAGAAAGTTAAAAGTTAGAAATTTCCCACGGGGCCTGGTGTCTATTGCATCCGTTAATTTTTATCCAGACTATAACTTTAGATCTACTTATAATAGGACAGTACAACCTCAAATAAAAAAATCATTGATATTAAATTGTTCATTATATTTGCATATGTCTTAGAATACAGGCAGGCATCTGATCTTTAAAAAATAAATTAATAACTTAAATATAACTATTATATTATGACTACACAAATAAAATTAAATGTTCAAACACGAGATGTTAAAAATAGTAAAGCTAAAAGCATTAGAATCGATGGTTATGTGCCGGCAGTTGTTTATGGCGTTGGTTTTGATAATATTAATATAAAAATTAAGCGTCATGACTTTGTGCATGTTTTTAATTTAGCTGGTGAATCCAATTTGATTGATTTAAATATTGATGATAAAAAAGTTATTAAAGTAATTATTAAAGATGTGCAAAAAGATGTTATTAAGAGTGATATTATTCACGCTGATTTTTATCAGGTCAATATGGATAAAAAAATTATTACTGAAATTCCTTTAAATTTTATTGGTGAATCTCTTGCAGTTAAACAATTGGGTGGTACTGTAATTAAAAATATGGATAATTTGGAAGTAGAGTGTTTGCCTGGGGATTTAGTTAGTCATATTGATATTGATTTAGGGAGATTGCGAATTTTTGGCGATTTAATTCGTTTAAATGACATAAAATTACCGCAAGGAATGGAATTAGTTAGTAAAACAAATGAAGTTGTGATTAGCGTAACAGAAGCTATTAAAGAAGAAAAAATTATACAACCAACTGATGAAATTAAAGAAGAGGCTTTAGCTAAACAAACAAAAACAACAACTGACAATGTTGGAAAAAATAAAGAAGAACAAGAAAAGAAAAAATAATGAGTATTTGGCAACAACCCCTTATTAGTAAAACAAATAAACAAAATAATTTTTTAAAATTTATTATTAGTTGTGTTGTTGTTGGTTTATTTTTTGTTGTTGGTTTATTTTTTATTAAATATATCAAAGAATTGGATGTTGTAAATGTTCAATCAGAAATTAATAAGAATTCATCATCAACAATTCAGACGTGCTTGCCAAAACAAGCCGGAGGAGATTGTTTGCGCAGGAAGTTGGATGGTGTTTATGTTAAGGAAGGTGAGGATAATTTGTATCCAATAGCAGTAATTATTGATAACCACGTTGAAGCTAGGCCTGCGGCAGGATTAGCTAAAGCCAATTTAGTTTATGAAGCTGAAACAGAGGGAGGTATAACTAGATTTTTGGCAATTTATTCAGGAAAAGAAAATATAGCTAAAATAGGCCCAATTAGAAGTGCTCGTTTTTATTTTGTTGATTGGTCAAATGAATTATCTGGCTTATTTGTTCATTGCGGCGGAAGTCCAGATGCTTTAGTTAAAATAATACAAAGCAGAGTTGTTGATTTAAATGAATTTTATAATGCTAATCATTTTTGGCGCGATAGTAATGAACAGGCGCCTCATAATGTATATACTTCCAGTGAAAAATTAAAAGAATTATTGAACAAAAAACAATTAAGCCAAGGTAATTTTTCTGGCTGGCAGTTTAAAGATGATTTATTATTAATTAATCGCCCTGAAAATTCTGCTATTACTATATTTTATAAAACATCTGATTTTATAGTAAAATGGAAATATAGTAAGGTTAAAAATAATTATCAACGTTATGTAGATGATAAACCGCAGAGCGATCAAGATAAAAAATTTATTGTTGCTAAAAATATTGTTGTTGAATATATTAAATCAGAAATTGTTGATGAAAAATTAAGATTAAAAATAACAACAGTTGGTTCTGGCCAAGCAGTTATTTGTCTTGATGGTACTTGCCAGAAAGGGAATTGGAGTAAAGATAAAACTATTAATCGTAATCGATTTTATTATAATACTGGCGAAGAAGTAAAATTTAATGCTGGCACTACATGGATAGAAGTAATTGATTCAAATAAAAAGATTGAATATCAGTAATTATGGGTCTGTCGCCGAATACCGTATTCGGTATAAAATTCCAAATTTTTGTAAATTTTGTCAAAAACTTTTTCGCTAATATAACCATATTCCCTCAAAACTTTTTTAAAAAATTTCCTAAAAATTTGAAATTTTATACTCGAAAGAGTATTCGGCGACAGACCC
>JAHJAP010000037.1 GCA_018813805.1 Patescibacteria group bacterium | reverse complement strand
TTATTTAAAAATTTAAAATCAAAAATCAAAAATTTATCATTCATGTTAATTTTTATAATTTCAACAATCAATATTAATATTCCTATTACTAAAAGTCCACCAAGCATATTTGGATGATCTAATCCGCCATAAGCCCTTAGCCATCTTTCACCTATTTTTGTTACTTCAATTACTGAAGTTCCTAAATCAGTAGAATTATGCTGAGCCAAGCCAAGCCACTTATTGCTAAAAGTTGATTGTGTTAAAAACTGCCAAATCCCTAAAACGGCTTGCAAAAAAATTCCTGCTAAAAAAACATAAATTAACTTTAATCTATTATAATTAGCGCTAATAATTAACCAAAATAAACCAACTCCCAATATTAACCAACTAAATTTATATAATGCCAACAGCTTGTCAGATGAAAAAAATACAGAAACAGCTGAAATTAAAACCAAACCAAAAATAAGCCGCCAAGCTGGTAGTTGGTAGTTGGTGGTAGGTAGTGGGTAGGTTGAAAGTTTTAAAATAATAAATAATAGCAAAATAAAAACCAATATTATGTCTGTCCAATACAAACTATAAGTTGAATATTCCATATTCCCCAATTTAATAATCCAACGCGTTTGCAAAGGCAAAAGAAAAACTAAGAGATAAAGCAAATATTCTATAATTTTATTAATTTTATTAAACATACTTATTATTGTATCACATTTAAGGCTTGTCAGAACAGAAAAAGCTAGTTTTAAAATGAAATTTAAAATCATCTCAATATTTAATATTTTATTTTTGACGTTTTATTTAATTTAGGTTAAAATAAATAGCAAAGAATTATTATTTTATTAATCTTAATTAATTAAGGGTTTGTCGTCGAATACCGTATTCGGTATTCGACGACAGACCCATTAAAAACTATGAAAAAAACACTACTTATTATTTTGGCCGTAATTGTTATTATTGCTTTATATGCATGGAGCCTTTACAACAAAATGGTTACTGCTAATGAAGCGGTTGACAGTCAATGGGCGCAAATTGAAACCCAATTTCAAAGACGTTTTGATTTAATTCCAAATTTAGTTGAATCAGTCAAAGGCGCGATGCAGCAAGAACAAAAGGTGTTTGGAAATTTAGCTGAAGCCAGAACGCGTTATGCAGGCGCCAAAACAACTAATGACAAAGTTGAAGCAGCTGGCAATATGGAAAGCGCTTTTTCTAGATTATTAGTGGTAATGGAAAATTATCCCCAATTAAAATCAGTTGAAACTGTACAAACCTTAATGGCGCAAATAGAAGGCACTGAAAATCGCATTAGTGTTGAACGTAAAAGATTTAATGATGTAGCCAGAGATTTTAATGCAATGATCAAGCGTTTGCCTGCTAATTTATTTGCTTCTTTATTCAACTTTAACGAAAAACAATATATTCAATCTGTAGCAGGCTCGGAAAATGCGCCAGCTGTAAAATTTTAAACATAAAAGCAAATAACTTCTCTTTTTTGTTATTCATTTTGCTTTTTTTATTATTAGGGACTGTCGCCCTATTGCTTTCGCAAATCCATTATGATTAAATCAAGTAAGCAAATAATTTGTATTTTATTATTTTTGTTTATCGCGCTTCCAGCCTTGGCTTATGACAATCCTGGCAAACCAACGGGTTTTGTTAATGATTTTGCTAATATTTTAACAAAAGATCAACAACAAAATTTAGAAATTAAATTAACTGAATTTACCGCAACCAGTAGTAATGAAATTGCTATTGCCATTATTAAAGACCTGAATGACGATACAATTGAAAATTTTGCAACCAAGCTATTTGAAGACTGGAAAATTGGAAAAAAAAATAAAGACAATGGCATTTTAATTTTAGTAGCAATTAATAATAAAAAAATGCGAATTGAAGTTGGTTATGGCTTAGAAGGATCTTTAACTGATGCTCAAAGTTTTTGGATTATTAATCAAATAATGAAACCTGCTTTTAAACTTAATAACTACTATGATGGAATTAATGATGCTGTTGATAAAATTATAGGAGCAACTCGCGGCGAATACATTCCTGACAGCCAATCATCAACGCAAAATAATAATAAAAAATTATTTAACAATCTTGAGCCTATTTTTTATATAATTATTTTTGGTTTTATGTGGCTAGCCAGTATCTTGGGAAAAAGTAAATCGTGGCATACTGGCGGAATAATTGGCGGAATAATTGGTTTAATTATCGGTTTATTTAAAGGTTTTTTATATTTTGGAATAATATCTGTCGCTGTTTTAATACCCTTTGGCTTATTATTTGATTATATTGTTTCTAAAAATTATCAAAAAAGTAAACTTACTGGAATTTATCCTTGGTGGTTTGGCGGTGGTGGACGAAGTGGCGGCGGATTTGGCGGATTTGGCGGTGGTAGTTCAGGTGGCGGCGGATCTAGTGGCGATTGGTAAATTAAACTACATTAATAATTATAAAACATTATGACAACACAACAAATTTATAAATTAGCAATTCAAATGGGAATTAAAGCCGATCTGCGCGGCGAACAAAAAGTAAAAAAATATTTAGAACGTTTTAAAAAAAACTATGAAAAAATAAGCCATGAAGAAAAAAAAGAATTTGATGTAGAAAAATTAATTAACCCTTATAGTGATACAAGAATTTTAGTTGATAATAAAAAGAAAAACATTAAAAAAATTTTTGTTGGCATTGATATGAAAGGAACTGAATTGCTTTTAGCTGAAAAATTTAACGCTGATTTAGTAATTGCCCATCATCCTGAAGGCAAGGCCTTAGCTGATCTAGCTAGCGTTATAGATTTACAAGCCGAAGTGCTAGCTAATAATGGCGTACCAATTAATATTGCCGAATCTCTTATAAAAACAAGAATTAGTGAAGTTAGTCGTAATTTATCGCCAATTAATCATAACCGCAGTGTTGATATAGCAAAAATATTAAAATTAGATTTTATCTGCGTACATACGCCGGCTGATAATCTTGCGGCAAACTTTTTAGTTAAAACAATAGAAAAAGAAAAACCAGAAACTCTTAATGAAGTACTGGATATGCTTAAAAAAATTCCTGAATTTAAAGAAGCAATAAATTATAATGCAGGACCGAAAATTTTTGTTGGCTATCCAGAGGCAAGCTGTGGTAAAATAGTTGTTAGTGAATTTACTGGCGGAACTAATGGCTCAAAAGAAATATATGAAAAAATGGCGCAAGCAGGCATAGGCACTATAATTAGCATGCACATGAACGAAGATTACAGAAAAGAAGCAGAAAAATATCATATCAATGTAATTGTTGCTGGACACATTGCTTCGGATTCATTAGGCATAAATTTATTTTTAGACGAACTGGAAAAAACAAACATGGATATTGTTGCTATTTCAGGTTTAATTAGGGTTAAAAGAATAAAATAGTTATTTAAATAATAATAAAATATTATGGCCAATTCTCAGTCAATTGAAAGCTTGTTGAATAAAAACAGTTCTCAAAACGTAAATGATGAAACTGTTCAAGACAAATTCAATATTGCTCAACAAAAAATAAAAATTAAAGAAATGGAAAAGTTTACCAAACAAAAAGCAGCCAGTTTAGGCGTGTCTTATATTGACTTATTAGGATTTCCTGTTAATCCAACAGCTATTATATTAATAAATGAAGAAGAAGCTCAAAGTTTGTCAGTTGTTTGTTTTTTTTATAATGGCAAACAGTTACGTCTTGCAACTACCAAACCAAAAGATGAAGCTGTACTAACATTAATTAAAAATTTAGCTGATAAATATTTTTGTCAAACAGAAATTTATTTAATATCTGAGCATAGCTTAAGCCATGCTTTAAAAATTTATAAAACCGTTCCTAGATTTAGAGCAGTTGAAAGAGGAGTAAAAATAACCGAAGATGATTTGAATAAATATGGCTCTAATTTTAATAGCTTTCAAGACTTACAAAAACAAATTACCAAAGTGCAAACCACTGAAATAGTTACCATGATTTTAGCAGCAGCGATTAAAACTAATGTTTCAGATATTCATATTGAAATTGGAGACAAAGAAATTAAAGCTAGATTTAGAATAGATGGTGTTTTACATGACGCAGTTGTTTTGGACAATAAGCTTTGGCCAAAAATTATTGCTCGCTTTAAAATTTTATCAGGCGTTAAAATTAACATTACAGACAAACCGCAAGATGGACGTATATCAATTTATTTAAAAAACGATAGGCTAGATATCAGAGTTTCTTTTTTACCAACAGCTTATGGAGAAAGTGTTGTAATGAGGCTTTTACGATCTAACGTAGTTAGTTTAGGCTTTGAACAATTAGGCATTAAAGGTCGTTCTTTTGAACAATTAAAACGTCAAACCGAACGACCTAATGGCATGATTGTTACTACTGGTCCAACTGGCTCTGGTAAAACCACCACTCTTTACGCTATCTTAAAAAAATTCAACAATCCTGAAACTAAAATTATTACCATTGAAGATCCAATTGAATATCAAATGGCTGGGGTTAATCAATCACAAACCAATGAAAAATATACTTTTTCTCAAGGACTACGTTCTATTGTTCGTCAAGACCCTGATATTATTATGGTTGGAGAAATTCGCGATCTAGAAACTGCTGAAGTTGCTATTCAAGCAGCTTTAACAGGCCATGTTGTTTTATCAACTATTCATACCAACAATGCCGCAGGCACAATACCTAGATTTTTATCAATGGGCGCTAAACCGTTTTTATTAGCCCCTGCTTTAAATGCTATGATTGGTCAACGTTTGGTTAGAAAATTGTGCGAGAAATGCAAAAAAGAAACAGTTTTACCTGAAGAACAATTAACAAGGATTAAAGAATTGTTAGAAAAATTACCAGAAATTGAAAAAAAAGATATTGATTTTAAAAATTTAAAATTTTATAAAGAAGCAGGCTGCGATGCTTGTCAAAACATTGGTTACAAAGGCAGAGTTGGTATTTATGAAATACTAATTATGAACGCTGAATTAGAAAAAATAATTTTAACTGGCCAAGTTAGTGAATATGATATTCAAGCAAACGCAGCTAAAAATAATATGATATCAATGGTTCAAGATGGATTAATGAAAGTCTTAGATGGACTTACTAGCGTAGATGAAGTGTTTAGAGTAACAGAATAAACTTTTAACTTTAATAAATTTCCTTATGATTAATAAAAAATTTATTCAACAATTAAAAAAAGATCATAAACAGCACGCTGTTGAGCAACAACAGATTGTTAATTTGTCTAGCACAGTACTTCACGATTCTAAAAGAGTTATTTTTTCTTTACATCGCAACAACATAGATCGTGCTAAAAATTCCCTTTTAGCAATTGAAAAAATTCTTATTGATTTAGAAAAAAAATTTAATAACAATCGTTTAATTGAAGAAGGTGTTTATAGGGCTTGCTTAGAAGAGTATGTTGAAGCTAAAATGTTTTATTTAATTTCTACTGGACAAACTATTGATAAAATTAAAAAAATAAAATTAAATATTAATAGTTACATCGGCGGTATTTGCGATTTAACTGGCGAATTAGTTAGAGTAGGAATTAACAAAGCGTCTATTGGCCAATATAACGAGATTGTTAAAATTAAAGAAATAATTAATAGCATCATGAGCGAACTAATAGAATTTGATTTAACTAGTTATTTGCGCACCAAATACGATCAGGCAAAAATAAATTCAAAAAAAATTGAACAAATAAATTACGAGATAAATTTACGAAAATAAAAAAACCATTTTGGGTCTGTCGCCAAATACCGTATTCGGTATAAAATTCCAAATTTTTGTAAATTTTGTCAAAAACTTTTTCGCTAATATAACCATATTCTCTCAAAACTTTTTAAAAAAATTTCCTAAAAATTTAAAATTTTATACTCGAAAGAGTATTCGGCGACAGACCCATTTTAATAAATTTATGACAAATTATTTCTTAGCTATCGCAACACTAATTGGCACAATTATTGGGGTGGGTATTTTTACCTTGCCTTTTATTATTGATCAATCTGGAATAATTTTTTTGCCTATTTATTTAATTGTTCTTGGTTTTATCCAATATTATTTATATTTACTTTTTGCTGAAATTATTTTATCAACTAACAACTCCCACAGATTGACAGGTTATGTTGCTAAATATTCTAACAAAAAAACTAAATATTTAACTTTGTTAATTACTACATTTAGCGCTTATGGAGCTATTATCGCTTATATTATAGTAGGCGGATTATTTTTACATCAATTGCTAAATCCATTGTTTGGTCAGAGCGTCTTTTTTTATACTCTAATTTTATTCACGCTAGAATCCTTTATTGTTCTTATT
Organism: Patescibacteria group bacterium; assembly: GCA_018813805.1. Lineage (GTDB taxonomy): Bacteria > Patescibacteriota > Patescibacteriia > Patescibacteriales > GWC2-42-12 > JAHJAP01. Next base: position 4,126 of record JAHJAP010000037.1, on the reverse strand, counting down.
GGCTTAAAATTAATTGCTAAAATTGAACTTATTTTAACTTTTTTAATGATTGTTGCTGTTGGCATGATTGTGTGGAGAGGTTGGGATTATTTTACTTTTGCTAATTTTAATATTATTCAATTACAGAATGCTTTTTTGCCTTATGGCCCAATATTTTTTGCTATTAGTGGCGCAGTTGCTATTCCTGGAGTATGTAAATTGTTAGCCAAAAATAAAGAAAAAATAAAAAACGCTATTTTTTGGGGAAATTTTATTCCATTACTAATGATTTTTGTTTTTGTTATTACAATAATAGGAATTTCCGGAAATCATATTACTCCAGATGTTTTATCTGGTCTTGGCTTAATATTTCAAAATGGCATAATGATGTTTACTTTAATTTTTAGTTTATTGGCAATAATCACTTCTTTTTTAACTATTAGCCAAGACCTAAGAGAATCATTTTGGTGGGATTTTAAAGTAGACAAAACTGTTGCATGGGTGTTAGCTTGTATAGTTCCTTATTTATTATACTTATTTGGCTTGAATAATTTAATAAAAATCGTTAGTATAACAGGCGCTTTGGGCGGAAGCGCTTTTGGTATAATTTTATTATGGTTAATTTTTCAAGTTAAAAAAAGACCTGATAAAGAATCTATTATTAATAATAAACTTAATAAACCAATTGTTTACTTTCTCTCGCTATTGTTTATTTTGGGTTTTATTTACGAATTAACAACAATTTTTAAATAGGGTTTTATTTACGAATTAACAACAAATAGTATGCGAGTAATTATTATATCTGATATACATGACAATTTAATTAATTTAGAAAAAACCCTATCTTGGTGTAAAAAAAATCAAATTAAAGAATTAATTTGCTGTGGCGATGTTGTTAATAGCGAAACTTTAAAATATTTAGCAGAAAATTTTTTTAACAAAATTCATTTAGTAAAAGGCAACGCGGAATTATATAAAGAAACAGAAATAGAACAATATAAAAATATTAATTATTTAAATCTATTTGGTGTAATAGAACTGGATAATAAAAAAATTGGTATTTACCACAAACCAGAATTAATTACAAAAATTAAAGAACAAGAAAATTGCAATTTAATATTTTATGGACACACGCATCAGCCGTGGATCAAAGAAGAAAAAGAAACAATAATTGCTAATCCAGGCACTTTGGGTGGAATATTTTTTAAAGCCTCTTTCGCGCTTTGGAATAGCAAAACCAACGGATTAGAACTTAGATTATTAGAACTGCTTTAACTTTACAAACTTTACAAACTTTACAAAACTTTTGCTAAATATTGTCCTGTATAACTTTTTTTATTTTTAGCTACTTGATGTGGGGAGCCAGTTGCTATAATTTCCCCTCCTTTATCTCCTCCTTCTGGTCCAAGATCAATTATCCAATCAACTGACTTAACAACATCAAGATTATGCTCAATAATTAAGACAGTATTGCCTTTATCAACTAATTGATTTAAAACTTGTAATAATTTTTTAATATCTTCAAAATGTAGTCCTGTTGTTGGCTCATCCATAATATATAAAGTCTTACCAGTAGCGCGCCGCGATAATTCGGTTGCTAATTTAACTCGCTGAGCCTCGCCGCCAGATAAAGTAGTTGCTGGCTGGCCTAATTTAATATAACCCAAACCAACTTTATTAAGAATTTCTAATTTTTGATAAATGCTTGGAATATTTTTAAAAAAATTAACAGCTTCTTCAACTGTCATATTAAGAACATCAAAAATATTTTTTTCTTTATAATAAATTTCCAAAGCTTCTTTGTTATATCTTTTGCCATGGCAAGTATCGCATTCAACATAAACATCTGACAAAAACTGCATTTCTATTTTAATTAAACCATCGCCATTACAAGCCTCGCAACGTCCGCCTGCCACATTAAAAGAAAAACAACCCGCCTTATAATCTTTAATTTTAGCTTCTGGCAAACTGGCAAATAAGTCGCGAATATAACCAAAAATATTAGTATAAGTAACAGGATTTGAACGAGGAGTGCGGCCAATTGGCGATTGATCAATGCTAATAACTTTATCAATATATTCTAACCCCTCAATTCGTTCGTACTTACCAGGCGCTTGCTTGGCGCGATAAAATTTTTGATTTAAAGCATTAACTAAAACATCGGTCATTAAAGTTGATTTGCCAGAACCAGAAACGCCTGTAATAGCAACTAGCACTCCTAACGGAATTTCACAATCAATATTTTTTAAATTATGTTCGCTAGCTTTAATAATTTTTAATTTTTTATTATTACCTAAACGATATTTAGTTTGAACAGGAATTAATTTTTTACCGCTTAAATATTGCCCAGTCAATGATTGGGATGATTTTTTTATTTGGTCTGGTGTGCCAACGGCAACAATATGACCGCCATGCTCGCCAGCGCCTGGACCAACATCAATTATCCAGTCAGCAGCTAACATAATTGACTTGTCATGTTCTGCTACTATTATAGTATTACCTAAGTCTCGCAATTTTTTTAAAGTATTAATTAATTTATCGTTATCTTTTTGATGCAAGCCAACAGAAGGTTCGTCTAAAACATAAAGGACGCCTGTTAAGGCCGAATTAATTTGAGTCGCTAGTTTAATACGTTGAGCCTCGCCACCTGATAAAGTGCTAGTTGGGCGATCTAATGTTAAATAGCTAAGTCCAACATTAATTAAAAAATCCAAACGAGTAATAATTTCTTTTAAAAGTTGTGAAGCAATTTTTTTATCACGAACAGAAATTACTTTTGAGTTAATTAACTCAGTAAAAAAAATCTTTCCTTGATCAATTGTTTTGCTGGAAATATCATAAATTGACAACTCAGCTATTTTTACTGCCAACATTTCGGGTTTTAAACGCTTGCCATTACAAGCAGGGCAAACAAAAACTCTCATGTATTTTTCAATTTCTTTTCTAATATAATCAGAGTCTGTTTGTTTGTAATAATTTTCTAAATCAGGAATAACGCCAACAAATTCAACAATTGGCTTATCGCAATTTTCATTGTTTGAGCCATAAAGAACAATATTTAATTGTTCTTTTGTTAATGTTTTAATTTGCGTATTTAAATCAAAGCCATTAGCTTTTGCAATATTATCAAGAGAGCGCATTAATTGATTTTGCGCATTAGCAATATTGCGCGTCCAGGCTTTAATGGCACCTTGAGCAATAGTTAAGTTGGGATTAATAACTAATTTAGGATCAATTTCCAATTTAGTGCCGATGCCTAAACAGTCAACACAAGCGCCACATGGAGAATTAAAAGAAAAATTACGTGGCTCTAATTCAGATAAACTAATGTTGCAATCAGGGCAAACAAAAAACTGAAAATAAGTAATTTCTTTTAAAGAAGAAATATCGGAAATTATTGTTACCAAGCCATTAGCCAAATCTAATGCTTTTTTTAAACTTTTATTTAAACAAATTATACTCTCTTTGTTTTGACTAATTAACAAACAATCAATAACAATGGCAATGTTATGCTTTTTTTGTTTATCAACGGTCATCTTAATTGCTTCTTTTATGTCGCAAATATTATTATCAAATTTAACATGCGAATAATTAAGCTTGCTTATCTTATTTAAAATATTTTTATGATCGCCTTTTTTATCTCTAATAATCGGCGCCAGAATCACAATTTTTTTATTCAAATAATCAATTGTTATTTTCTTAACAATTTCATCAACTGAATGTTGTTTAATTTTTTGCCCACACTTTGGGCAATGAGGTACGCCAATACGAGCAAAAAGCAAACGTAAATAATCATAAAGTTCAGTAATAGTCCCAACAGTTGAGCGAGGATTATGCGAAGTTGCTTTTTGATCAATAGAAATAGCTGGCGATAATCCTTCAATTAAATCAACATCTGGCTTATTCATTAAACCAATAAATTGTCTAGCATAAGATGATAATGACTCAACATAACAACGTTGGCCTTCAGCGTAAATTGTGTCAAAAACCAGACTGGATTTACCAGAGCCTGATAAACCTGTTACAACAACTAATTTATTGCGCGGTATTTCACAGTTAATATTTTTTAAATTATGGACGCGCGCGCCTTTGATTTTAATAAAATTAAACATAGTTGTGAAACATGAGTAAGTTATGAGAAATAGGG
>JAHJAP010000036.1 GCA_018813805.1 Patescibacteria group bacterium | reverse complement strand
TTGTTTAATTATTAAAATTATTAAAACAAATAAAAATAAATATCAAACTATGTTACCACATATTAATGATTATGTCAAGGATAAATATGATATTGAAAATAATGGCTTAATGGATGAATTAAAATATTGGGTAAGTCTTAGCCATTTTCCTAAGTTTGGGCCAGTTAGATTTAAAAGAATAAAACAATATTTTCCCAGCATAAAAGAGGCTTGGACTGCTAGTTTAGCTGAATTAAAACAAGCAAAAATAGAAGAAAAAATAGCTGAAGAATTTATTAGTATTAGAACAACAATTAATCCTGATAGTTTAATGGAAAAATTATTAAAAGAAAATATAAAGATTGTTACTATTGAAGATAAAAATTACCCAAAGCTACTATCAAAAATTTACGACCCGCCACAATTACTTTATTATAAAGGACATTTAAAAACAGCTAATGAATTTACTTTAGCAGTAGTTGGTTCAAGAAAATATTCCAGTTATGGCAAGCAAGTAACTGAGCAATTAGTTAAAGATTTATCAACTAATAATTTAACTATTGTTAGCGGTTTAGCTTTGGGCATTGACTCCTTGGCCCATGAAGCAGTGTTAGATGTTCATGGCAAAACAATTGCAGTTTTAGGTTCTGGGCTAGATAGAGAAAATATTTACCCCTCACAAAACCGTTACTTAGCTAATAAAATCATTGCTTCTGAAGGAATAGTTTTTTCAGAATTTCCATTAGGGTCATTACCGCTAAAACATCATTTTCCTCAACGTAATCGCTTAATATCTGGATTATCATTGGGAGTTTTGGTTATTGAAGCTGGTTTTAAATCAGGTTCTTTAATTACGGCTAATCATGCTCTTGAGCAAAATAGAGAAGTTTTTGCTGTACCAGGCAATATTTATTCACCAAATTCAGCAGGCACTAATCATCTAATTAAACAAGGCGCTAAATTAGTTTCTTCAACTAATGATATTATTGAAACTTTAAATTTAACCCAAATTGTTTCTTACATTAATAACAAAAAAATTATCCCAGATTCGCCAGAAGAAGAAAAAATTTTAACAGTTCTTACTTACGAGCCAATACACATTGATGATTTAATTTATTTAACCAAACTTGACACTGCTATTATAAATAGTACACTAGTAGTTATGGAAATGAAGGGCATGGTAAAAAACCTAGGCAACATGCAATATGTTTTAACAAGATAATTTTTTTACTTTTATGAAATTAATAATTGTTGAATCGCCAACTAAAGCAAAAACTATTGTAAAATTTTTAAGCTCTGACTTTAAAGTTGAGTCTTCTTTTGGGCATGTTCGCGATTTACCAGTTAGCAGCATAGGCATTGATATTGAAAATAATTTTCAACCAAAATATGTTGTTCCAATTAAAGCGCGCAAAAACATAAACAAGCTTAAAGAACTAACAAAAAAAGCTAAAGAAATAATTCTAGCTACCGACGAAGACAGGGAGGGAGAAGCTATTGCTTGGCATTTATCAGAAATTTTAAAACTTAATTCAAAAAAAGCCAAAAGAATTGTCTTTCATGAAATTACAAAAGATGCCATTGTGCAAGCATTAAAAAATCCTCGCAAACTTAATTTTGAATTAATTAACGCTCAACAAGCCAGAAGAATTTTAGATCGTTTGGTTGGTTATAAATTATCTCCTTTTTTGTGGAAAAAAGTAGCTAGAGGTTTATCAGCAGGCAGAGTTCAATCAGTTGTTGTACGTTTGATTGTTGAAAGAGAAAGAGAAATACAAAAATTCAATACACAAGAATATTGGAGTATTACTGCTGATTTAGAAAATAACAAAAAAATGTCTTTATTGGCTAAATTAAATAAAATTGATAATAAAACAATTGATAAATTTAAAATTACAAAAGATGAGGAAGCAACAAAAATTTTAAATAATCTAAAAAATAATAATTATCAAGTTGCTGATGTTATACAAAAACAAATTAAAAAATCTTCTCCTACCCCTTTCACAACTTCTAGCTTGCAACAAACAGCCAATCGATGGCTAGGTTTTTCTGCTAAGCAAACAATGCTTATAGCCCAACAACTGTACGAACAAGGCTTTATTACTTATATGAGAACAGATTCATTAAATTTATCTGATAACTTTTTAAATACAGCTCAAGATTATTTAAGAAAAAATTTAGGAGATAATTATGCCTTAACAACTCCCCGTCGTTTTAAAACCAAATCCAAAAACGCCCAAGAAGCTCATGAAGCTATTAGGCCAACAGAGGTTACAAAAACACCTGAAAAACTTCAAACAAAGTTAGATGCTAATCAATATAAATTGTATAAATTAATTTGGCAAAGAGCTTTGGCTAGCCAAATGCCCGAGGCTTTAGTCAAAGCAACAATAATTGATATTGATTGCGTTAACACCAAATATCAATTTCGCGCCACTGGACAAGTTTTAAAATTTGATGGATATTTAAAAATCTACCCTGAAAAAAGTCAGGAAATTGAATTGCCTGATTTACAAAAAAACGAAAAATTAAATTTAATTAAATTAAATAAAGAACAACATTTTACAAAACCTCCTGCTAGATATAGCGATGCTGGATTAGTTAAAATTATGGAAAAATATGGAATTGGCAGGCCATCAACTTATGCGCCAACAATTGCCACTGTTATTAACAGAAACTATGCTCAACGCGATGATAATAAAAAATTAGCGCCAACTGAAATTGCTTTTATAGTCAATGACTTATTAGTTGAACATTTTCCAGAAATAGTTGATTATCAATTTACTGCTAAAATGGAAGATAAATTAGATAATATAGCTCATGGAAAAGCCGAATGGCAACCAATTATTAGTGAATTTTATAAACCATTTCATGAAAATTTAGAAATTAAAAATAATTTAATTAAAAAAGAAAATATTATGCCTGAAAAAAAATCAACGGAAATTTGTGATAAATGCGGCGCAGGAATGATAATTAAAACTGGTCGCTATGGTAAATTTTTAGCCTGTAGCTCTTTTCCTGATTGCAAAAATATTAAATCATTAAATAAAGAAAATAATAATAAAAGTGAAGCAACTAAAGAATTGGAAGAAAAATATAAAAATGAAATTTGTGATAAATGCGGCGCGTCAATGGCAGTTAAAACTGGCCGCTTTGGTCCATTTCTTGCCTGCAGTGGTTATCCTAAATGCAAAAATATTAAAAATTTTTCTGGAGAAAGTGCCAGCACTAGCAGTATTGGCATTACTTGTCCAACCTGTAATATTGGAGAAATTATTCAAAAACGAAGTCGCAAAGGAATTTTTTATGCCTGCAACCAATATCCTACTTGCAAAACTGCTTTTTGGTATAAACCAATAAAAGATAAATGCCCAGACTGTAATAGTTTATTAATTGAAGATTCAAAAAAGAATGAAATCAGATGTTCTAAGAAAGAGTGCGGATATATAAAAAATTAATATTTCTTAATATACTTTTTTTAAAAAATTTAAAGGAGGAAAAAAGTGAAAAAAATATTAAAAAAACAAGGAGAAAAAAGTGAAAAAAATATTAAAAAAACAAAAAATGTACGAAGAGTAAAAAAAGAAGAGTGGGAAACAGATAACAATTTAGATCACGAAAGTCTTGTTGATTCAGGTTGTCCATTGTTTTTTTAATTATTGTATAATTAAAAAAACAAAAAGCCCTAATTTTAATATTAGGGCTTTTATCTTTTATAAATATTTGTCATTGCTAATTAAATTAGAAAAGAAGGAAAGGCAACTCTATTCACTATTATGGGTCTATCGCCAAATACCGTATTCGGCGACAGACCCGTTATAATAAATCTAAATTCATTCGCCATATATTTGTTTTTTCCAATTCCTGCTCTAACCATTTATCAAAATCATAAGATTTAATTAAAATATGACGAACATGAATTTTATCTAATTGGCTTTCTTCTAATTTTATTATATGAAAACCAAACTTAGTAGTAATAACTTCAGAAACCTGTCCTGGTTTTAAAGAAAAAGCAGCTTGCTCAAATTCTTGCATCATCTGGCCCTTAACAATCCATCCTAAATCACCGCCTTGCGCTGGATAATTTCCAGGATCTTCAGAATATTTATTGGCTAGTTCAATAAAATCTGCCCCCTGTTTAATTTCTTCTAAAATAGATTCTGTTTTTTTAATCTGCTCTTTATTTACCTCTTTATCTAAGACAATAATTTTTTGTATTTTTTGTTTTTCTAAATAAGGCTTAATTAATTCTTTTTTAAATTCTTCTACTGTCCATCCATATAAAGTTTTAATTTTTTCTTCTATTTGGTTTTTGGTTTTTCCAGCTGAAGAATTAGTAAATTCCTGATCTATTTCCTGCTGAGTAACTAAAGCCTTATGTTTGATTAAAAAATCATAAATAAAAGATTCTTTGGCTAGTGTTTGTAAGGTCTTTTCTTTTAATTCTTTATTTTCTTTTGTTTTTTCAAGCTGATTCAAGTCTATATTTTTTTGAGTTTGATAATAATTTTTTTGCGCGTCAAGACGTTTTGAAAAATAATTTTGTGAAACATTTTTACCTTTTACAACAGCTGCTGGGTATGGAATGATTTTAATAATTTTTTTAGCAAATGATCCTGACCACTGCTTTTTATAAATACCAATACTAACGCTTCCAAGAATCAACATCAAAGCTAGCAATATACAACAAATATCAAAAAAAAGAATAGTGTGTTGTTTAAAAAAATTAACAATTAAATAATAAATTTTTTTCATTAAATTAAACTGATGAGTTATGTTAAATGATTTGTTTTGTTTATTAAATTTATATCCATTGCCACAAAACCTTCTTCTCCTACTTTTATATTTTCTCCTTTCCATGGGGAATATCCTTCTTTTTCTACTACTATATAATATTCTCCTTGTTCAGGCAAGAAGCCAAATCTGCCAGTATGATCAGTTATCTGTGTTTCTTTAGGTGTAGCATACCCTTTTTTATAAATTTGCACAATGACTAAACTTAAAGGTTTTTTAGTTTGAATATCAAATATTTTACCCCATGGCTTTCTTTCTTCTTTAATTATTAATTTTTTAAGATACAATAAAAAGGAATAAATTATCACAACAAGCGCATTATGAGTATTAGGAGTAATAAAGGCAGCAACTAGGGCCAATACTATTCCCGTTATTAATAAAGGTGTATTAATTTTCACCAAAAAATAATGAGCAATTGACAAAATGCCTTTACCTTTTTCTTCTTTTAATTTTGCTATAGAGTCAATAGGAACATTAATTCTGATAATATCTTCCTTATTTTGGATAGAAATATTTTCACCATAATAAACATCTTGATATTTTCCATCTACTTTTCCTTTTACTGTTTGACTTGGGAAAACATAATTAGGCTTGGTTATTGTAATATAATAATTACCAATTTGAACTAAAAATCCAAATCTGCCTTTACGATCAGTAACTCTAGTTTCCATTAAATGAAAAGTATTTTTATCAAACATTCTAACAACAGCTAAAGCTATTGGTTTTTGAGTTTGAGAGTCATAAACAACCCCCCATGGTTTTCTTTTATTAACGCCGAACATTGAAAGAAATGAGAGTAAAAAGAATTGTAAAACATTAAGCGAGCCAAGATAAGGAAGTAATGGCAGTACACCAACAGCTGCTCCTGAAGTCGCAATAGGAGTAATTACTTTCTTATTTACTGCCTTAACAACTGGATTTTCTCTTATTTCATTAATTGCTTCAGCTACTTTCATCACTGCCTGCACTGTTGTTTGAGTTGGGGTAAAAACAGCTTTTAGAACTGGCTTTTTGTTAATATCCTTAAGCGCAACAACCTCTGGTTCAGGAGTAACAACTGTTTCTTTTGGCGCAACAACCTCTGGTTTAATTACTGGTTTTATTTCTACAAAACCACCCCCAGGCTCTGGTTTTACTGGCTCTGGTTTTACTGGCTCTGGTTTTACTGGCTCTGTTGTTGTAGCCTTACCAATCTTTATAACAGTCACTCCGCCTGTACCAACATTAGAAGAGCTTTTAGTTAATAATTGATCAGAAGTCAAGGATCCTTGATTGCTAATATTTACACCTTCAGATAAGCTAGCGTTAACAGTAACTTTAAAAGTTAAATCAACTGACTGATTTACTGACAAAGAACCAACATTCCACTTTAATTGATTTTTATTAGAAGCATTAGCCCCTGTTCCAGTAATACTCCCGACTACATAAGTAGTATTAGTTGGAACATTATCGGTAATAACAATATTAGTTGTTGGAACAACGCCGATATTAGTAATTGTTAAAGTATATAAAATAATATCACCTGATAAAAGTTGTTCGCCATTTAAGTCTTTTGCTGTTTTAGTAAATGTATATGGATCAACGCCATGTGAAAGTTGATTTGATTCTTGAAGTACAGTTTGAGCTGATTTAATAGTTGCTTTATTTATTACATAATTTACTTCTTCAGGAGTATTTACTTTAACGTGGAAAGATACTGAACCAGCAATATCAGCTGCTAAAGTTCCAATATTAAAAGTAACAATTTTGTCAGACAAAACACCACCACTATTAGCAACATAAGTAGTGCCAGTTGGAACAGTGTCTTTAACAGTAACTTCTGTTAATTGCGCGTTTCCAGTGTTTTTATAAGAAAGAGTATAGGTAATAATATTTCCTGGCATTAAAATAGTGCTTATACTTGGAGATGCTGATTTGGTAAGACTTAATTGATAAGTATAAACAATTCCACCGCCACCTCCGCCACCTGAAACAGGAGGAGAAGTAACTACTACATCAGCATAAACTGTGCTTGAAGCAGTATTCTTTGTGCCAACAACTTTAATAACTTGCGGATAAGTACCAGCAGTGCTTGCTGTAAATAAACCACTTTGATTAATTGAACCAGCTGTTGGGTTTGTTACTGCCCATATATAATCAACTCCTGTAATTGCTTGATTATAAATGTTATAAGCAGTAACAGCAAATTGCTGAGTATTTCCAGCAACAAGGCTTATTGAAGTAGGCGCAATAGTTAAATGATCAAGAGCAAGATTAGAATCAAGTACTAAAACTTCCGAAGAAGTGGCTTGAAAACTATTATTAGTATCAATTACTGTTATTGTTTGATATCCATGAGTTTGAAATATAGTGCTAGTAAAGCTAAATGTTCCATTACTCAAAACACCAGACAAAGGATTAAATACAATATTTAAATCAGTTGAAGTGCCAGTGATTTGATCTCCGTTAACAGAAGAAATTATATTAAACCAATTATCAACAGCATTAATAGTAAACAAAAATGCTTCGCCAACTTTTCTAGGTGTTGAAGTGCCAGTAACACCACTAGCAGTACCTGGGGCAGCAATCTCTCCTGGTAAAATAGCTTGCAACTTAGCATAAGCTCCTACGCTTACTGTAAATTCATTAGATTGGATTG
>JAHJAP010000003.1 GCA_018813805.1 Patescibacteria group bacterium | reverse complement strand
CGGTTTATTATTTCTATTTTTTCCTAACATTTAAAGACAAAAAGCTTGACTCTGGCCATAGGGTATGCTAAAAAATAGAATAGAGTCAGCTTTTTGACAATTTAGTGGTTTGTATTTTCTGAGATACTATCAACCTTTTACAGGAGGTCTGGAAAATGAGCATACGAGCTTTTATTCTAAGCGCAACTTTTCACAGCAGATTCTTATATAATCTGCTCAACAAAATCATGGTCAACAAAGCAACGCAACAACAGGAGGAGGAAAAAGAACCAATGGTGGATATGGAAGCCGTAATCAAGAAAAACAATCTTCAGTTGGTGGAAACCGAGTTTTTTCGCCAGAAAAAGACTGTTACCAGAGTGAAAGACACTAAGGGCAATAATCTAATTCTCAAAACTGGCAATATCGATCCGTTTCAAATTCAGCTTCTCAAGACCGCCAAACAGATGGAAGTCCAACTTTATTTCAAAGTTCCTACTATCATCAAGCAAGGTGAGGACTGGATTTTGTTAGAAGAAGTGAAAGGGCAGTTTCTCAACGAGTTTTGCGACAATAAACCTGATTGGTGTGTTGAGGTAAGTAAGAAAGTTGCCGACAGCTATCATCTGGTCATTGTCAAAATTCTAAAAACGCAATCACTCGGCAACTTATTGGTTGACGGACAGGAGTGGCTTTTCTCCCGACTTAATTTATGGAGCAAGCCGATTGTAGACGCTGGACTGATAGATTTTTCATTAGTTCAGCAAATCAAGACCGAGTTTGAAAAAGTGATTGCCAAAAAAGGCGAAAACTTCTTCGATTGGGTTCACGGCAATATTATCGGCGACCACATAGTCATGGCTGGAGAGGATATCTATCTTCTTGACCTCAATGCCGTTCCGAGAGCTGGCATGGGTTATCACGATTTTTTGCGAGCTTTGGATTTCATGTTTCTTAAGACGGAAGATGAAGAACAGATGTTCACTTTTATCCCGAAATGGATAAAGCAATATCTGTCTGAGTTTGATGAAACCGAGGTGAAACTGATTTTTGCTTTCAGAAATATCGGAATTCTCGGTTGGGATATTCTACATCACAATGTTGAATATACCACTGGCGACATTGAAGCCAAAAAACGTCTGGCGTTGAAGTTTATCAAACGAGAATATTAGCCAAATCAAAACTATCAATACAAACAAGCTCCAACGATTATGATCGTTCGGAGCTTTCTTTTTCATTAATTATAGAGGGGAATAAGGTGTTTTCTACGCTACGCTCCGAAAACGATTTATTTATACTAAATCTATTTTTAAAAATATTATGCTTTATATAATTGGCGGTGCGCCAAGAAGTGGTAAAACTAAATTAGCAAAAATGCTTTCTAGAAAGTTAAACGTGCCCATCTATTCTACTGATAAATTAAGGTTTCGGAGGGTAAAAGACACTCCAGCGAATAAAATAGATTTCATGTTTCCTTTTGAACGAATGTTTAATGGTGATAAGGTGGATGAATGCTTTAGGATATATAAACCAGAAGATTTTTTGAAAGCCGACAAAATAGAGGCCAAATATTTGATCAAAGAGGTTTGTGATTTTATGAAATATAATTCGCAAAATGATAACGATTATATAATTGAAGGTGTTCATTTGTTGCCTCGATATATGAAAGATTGTAAATTGTCGGCCAATAAACATAGGGTGCTATACCTGGGAAAAATTAACAGAAGAAAAATACTAAACGGTCTAAATCTTAATATAGACAAACAAGATTGGATTACTGGGCATGTTAAAAAGCTAATATCGTTAGTGAGGGCATCGGAGATGGTTAGTGTTTATGGTGAGTATTTTTTCAAAGAATCCAAGAAATATGGTTTTGATTTTGTTAACACCGAAGAAGATTTTTTTAAAAAATTAAAAGAAGCGGAAAAAAATTTAACAAGATAAGAGCGTTTAAATTTGACAAATGTAAATTTGTTAACAATACACATATATTGTATATTAATGTAATTATTATGAAAATATTATTAGCTATAACAACTGGAAGAAGTAATTTTAAAGATACTCTTGATTTGTTGGTCAAAAATTTTTCCGCATATGGTCATTTTGAGAATAATTGTGTCGGAGTAGCTGTCAATTATGATTGTTATTTTCTTAACCTTAAGGATGAAGATTTTGTTTATAATACAAAATTATCCAAGAAGTTCTTTGAAAAAATATATATTGGTCAAAAACACGTATCAAAATACATTGAGCTTATGAAGAAGAGGGGGGTAGATGAAGGTATCGCTATTATTTTGTCGCAGTCTACTGGCTATAGTAATAAAAAAAATTTAGTATATTTGGAGGCTTATAAAAGGGGTTATGACATTGTGTTATTTTGGGATGATGATGAATATCCATATGTTTGCATGATTGATGGTGAAAATATTTCTTGGATGCAAACCGATATTTTAGGTGCACATCTGTTGGCATATAAAAAATATTCTGCCGATGTTGCTTTCGGGTTTTTTACTGGATATGCCTCCCCAATACCGTCAGTATTAAATTTTAGATTGACTAAAAAGACGGCCATTGGTCTCGGTGACGCGTTGTCTGTTGCAAGTGATGTTGTAAATAAAGATACTTTTGTTGATATTAATAAAATATTTGTTGGTTTAAAATGTGAGAATTTGGATATTAAAGAAATTGAAATGGTTGATGGCGGAAAGTGGGTTAGTGGTGGCAATATTTCCGTTAGCGTACGCTCGGTTATGAATGGAATTGTGCCGCCATTTTATACGCCATCGTCAACTCGGGCAGATGATACTATTTTATCTATGGGGCTTGAAAGAGCTAGGGTTATGCAAATTCCGGCAGGGATTTTTCATGATGCCTTTGGAGAATATGATGGTATCAAGACGGGCATATTTCCGATTAAGATTGAGCGAAGAAAAAAAAATAACTATCAAGTGCAGCGTTTTTGCTCGGCGCTTAAGGGTTGGCTCGGCTATGCACCAATATTTTTACGGATAAAGAGTCAGGGACTATTTAGGGTTAATGTGAAAAAAATGTTAAAGAAGATTTTGATTATCGATGATGCTCTCTCTTGTGAACTTCCAGAATTAAAAAAAATATTCAACAAACAAAAGGCTAGTTCTGTGTTTAATGGTTTTGTTGCGAGAGCTGATCGTGATTATATATTAATGCAAAAAAGTTATGAGGAGTGGAAAAAAATATCAAAAGTTAAATAATAATAAAATGATAAACTTAGGCGTTATTGGTTGTGGCAGCGTAAGTGAGATGTATTTAGATTATTTATCATGCCAGAAAGGTGTGAGCTTATTTGCTTGTTCTGATGTTAATGTTGAGTTGGCTAAATGTGTCGCTGGTAAATATGGAATAAGTAAGGTTATAACCGTGCCTCAGTTACTTGCAAATAAAGATATTGATATTGTTTTGAATTTAACTAATCCATTAAGCCATTCACTAGTCAATCGCGCCGTATTAAAAAGTAAAAAGAATTTATTTTGTGAAAAGCCATACGCGCTTAATAGCAAAGAGGCGGATATAGTTTTGGGATTAGCAAAAAAAAGCAGGCTTTCATTTTATACTGCTCCAGATACATATTTATCAGAAGCTTATAAATCTGCAAAAATATTTATAGAGAAAGGAGGGATTGGCAATGTTTTTAGCGTGAATGTTATATCGACATGCAGGCCAGTGGAGAGCTGGCATCCAAGCCCTGAATTTTTTTATAAAAAAGGAGCTGGACCACTATTTGATTGAGGGGTTTATTATTTGACAGCTTTAGTTTTTTTCTTTGGTAAAATTATAAGTGTCGGTGGTTATTCTGAAAAATATATTCCTAATAGATTTTATAAACGAAACAAATTGACAAGAAAAATATCCGTGGAATCCCAAACACATTATTCCAGTATTGTGAAATTTAAAAATGGAGTGACAGCAACTTTAATGTTTAGTTTTGATGTTGAGCCTAATCCATTAAAAACTGATATTATGACAATTTATGGCTCATTGGGGGTTATTGATATGCCGTCGCCCATGGAATATAGTGGAGTAGCTAATGTTTACGATAATAGCCTAAAAAAGTGGGTGAGCGTGAATAACAAAAAGAAAGTTGGTTGTTTAGAAGGCGATATTAGGGGTGTAGCCGTGATTGATATGGTTAATGAGTTAAAGAGTTGTCGGTTAAATTATGATAATGCCATAATTGCAAATCATGTGATTAAAGTTATGGAGGCAATAGAAAAATCAGGGAAATCTAATAAAATCATTAACATAAAATAAATCTATGAATAAATTAAAAGAAAAAGTCGCGTTAATTACTGGCTCTAGACAAGGCCTAGGTTATGCAATAGTAAAATCCTTCTTGAATGAAGGCGCAAAAGTGGTTATTAATGGCAGAAATCAAAAAGAGATTGATGCGGCAGTGGACCAATTAAGGATGGATGGTTTTGAGGATATAATTGGTATAGAGGCTGATGTGAGAAATCAAATAGAATGTTTTTCTATGGTTGAAAAAATTATCAATAAATGGGGAAGAGTTGACATTTTGGTTAATAATGCAACGGATTCGATAGTTTTAAATTCTGAGGATGTGTCTCCGGCTGATTGGGACAAGACAATTCATACAAATTTATCAGGTAGTTTTTATTGCTCTCAGGCTGTTGCAAAATTATCAATGTTAAAAAATAAATCAGGCTCAATTATAATGATTTCCTCTGTTCTGGGTCTCGGCGGGTCTAGACAAAGGGCTGCTTATTGTGCGGCGAAGCACGGTGTTATTGGATTAGCTGAAGCTTTGGCCGTTGAATGGGCATTAAGTAATATTCGAGTTAACACTATTTGTCCGAGCAATATTATGACACCGCTTGAAATGGAAGATGCATCGACTGGTCGTTGTGGCTACTCAATGGAAGATATTCAACATCGAACTCCTCTAGGAAGATATAGCACGCCAGAAGAGCAGGCAAGGGCATGTGTTTGGCTAGCCTCGGATGATTCTTCTTTTACTACTGGCTCAATAATTAAAACTGATGGAGGATGGTCAGCCTATATGGGCTGGTAATATATAAATTTTATGACAAAAAACGAATTACTAAATGCAAAATTAAAACAATACTTAATTGAATATTTTAAAGATTTGGGTGTTAAATCGCCAGAAATTAATCTTGAAAAACCTGCTTTATCAGAACATGGTGATATTACCAGTAATTCATCATTAAAATATGCTAAAGAACTTGGTAAAAATCCATTTGTTATAGCCAATGGAGCTATAGATTATCTTAAAGCAAAAGAGATTGCTGAGATCGCTGACGTCAAGTTTGCTGCGCCCGGGTATATTAATTTTTATTTAAATTCTAAATATGTTGAAGATATTTTAAGAGATGTAATTGCCCTTGGCAATAAATATGGAAACAATGATTTATTCAAGGGAGAAAAGTGGGTTATTGAGCATACATCTCCAAATCCAAACAAAGCAATGCATCTTGGGCATTTGCGCAATAATTTAATAGGAATGAGTATAACTCGATTGCTTGAGTTTTGTGGCGCGGAAGTTGTTTGTGATTCAGTTGACAATAATAGAGGTATTGCTATTGCCAAGCTTATGTGGGGTTTTTTGGTACATATGAAAAAAAATGATCGAGCTCAGACTAGTGTTGAGTATTGGCATTCACACAGAGAAGAGTGGTATAACCCAGACGACATTAATCAGTTGCCGGATGTTTTTGTTACAAATTGCTATGTTATGGGCGCTACAGATTTTAAAAACGATTCGTCTGTTGAGAAAATAGTGAGAGACATAGTTGTTAAATGGGAAAATAATGATATTTTAATTCGTGAACTATGGGCGCATGTGCTTAAGTATTCTTATGAAGGTATCAACCGAACATTAAATAGAGTTGGAAATCGTTGGGATAAAACTTGGCATGAACACGAGCATTATCAAAAAGGTAAAGAATACGTAGAGTTAGGCTTGACAAGTAGTATATTTACAAGACTGGAAGATGGAGCAATTTTAACAAATCTAACAGATTATAATTTGCCAGATACGATTTTATTAAAAAAAGATGGCACGTCTTTATATATTACTCAAGATATTGCCTTGACCGCCATGAAGAAGGAGCTATATAAGGCAAATAAACTAGTATGGGTGATTGGACCTGAGCAATCGATGGCCATGAAGCAATTATTTGCGGTGTGTGAGCAGTTGGGCGTGGGAAAGTTAAACGATTTTACTCATGTTTCTTATGGATATGTGGGTTTAAAAACCGACACCGGATTTAAAAAAATGTCATCACGTGATGGAACAGTTGTTCTTATTGATGATGTAATTGATAATGCAAAAAATAAAATTTTAGAAGGT
The DNA here is from genome assembly GCA_018813805.1 of Patescibacteria group bacterium. Taxonomy (GTDB): domain Bacteria; phylum Patescibacteriota; class Patescibacteriia; order Patescibacteriales; family GWC2-42-12; genus JAHJAP01. The sequence goes on along the minus strand of JAHJAP010000003.1, from coordinate 1,054 downwards.
CCGTTAAAAGATAGGAATGTTGATGAGGCTATTGAGCTTGCAGAAAAATTATCTTTAGCTGCAGTTAAGTTTAGCCTGTTAAAAGTTGAAAGAACTCAGGATGTGGCGTTTGATGTTGAAAAAGCTACCGAAATGCAAGGCGATACTGGGGTATATATTCTTTATACATATGCGAGAATTAATTCAATCTTGCGTAAAGCATCTTTGGCTGGATTTGCGATTGAGCCACAAGCCGTAGATACCGCAAATGATATTGTTAAAAAATTAGCCTTGTTTGGTGTTGTTGTTATAAGATCGGTGGAGAGTTTTTCGGCACATCATATAGCTCAATTTTTATTGCAATTGTGCTCGGATTTTAACAGTTGGTACAATAGAGAAATAATCCTTGATGGCAGTATGGACCAGCCTCATAAATTAGCGGCAGCAAAGGCTGTTTCCCAGGTTATAAAGAATGGATTGGTTTTGCTTGGAATAGATGTTGTTGAAAAAATGTAAGTTAATTTAGCGTTAAGCTATAATATTATGTCTCATTGTCGTAAAAAACAATTATCAATTTTTCTTAACAATAAATGTAATCTTGGTTGTAGGTATTGTTATGATGGTGCAAATAAGTCAATTGAAAAAAAGAGGGAAACGATTGATATGAATTTTGTAAAGAAGGGAATAGCTGATTATTTCGCAAATTACACAAGCAGGGAAATTAGATTTTTTGGTAACGGAGAGCCAACGATTGAACTTGATTTGATAAAGAAAATTGTTAAATTTGCATTGAGTAAAGATTCTGAAAGTACCTTTGAACTCCAAACAAGTGGATATTTTTCTGAAGATGCAGTGAAGTGGATAGGAAAAAATATTAATATAGTATGGGTTTCTTGTGATGGATTCCGGGAGATTCAGAATTATTATCGCCCAACAATTAATGGTGATGATAGCTCAGCTGTTGTTGAAAAAAATATTAGATACTTAGCCTCTTTGCCAATTACGCTTGGTTGCCGTGCTACTATTGGCAAGAAAAACATTGATAAGCAAATTGAGATTATTGATTATTTTCATT
>JAHJAP010000035.1 GCA_018813805.1 Patescibacteria group bacterium | reverse complement strand
ATCAAAAGTCAATTTTGTGTATTAGTCCACGTCATTTTATGTCTATGCCACAATAATAATGAATTTCAAAGCCAAAAAATATTAAATAAATCAAATTGAAAAATCGTAGCTACTGTCTATTAAATAAACAATAACTACGATTTTGGTGATCAAATTTAATGGTCAAACGTGATCAAACATTTTATGTACCTCACTAAGTGACCACCCCCCTTTATTAAAAAAGGTCTGCACCTCTTTTAATAAGTCTTTTATTGCTTTTTCCTGTTTTAATCCATTTTCTGGAGCAGGAACAGCGTTGACATCTTCTGCTCTTTTAATTGCTTTTTCCAATTTCCTTTCAAAATTATCAAATTTTTGCAGCGTATGTCTGCTAATTTCTTTAATTCCTTCCATATATATCCCTCCTTGTAAAAAGAATTAAAATTAAAACAAAAAAACTTGTATTGTCTTAATCATGTGAATAAACATAACAAATCTTACAAAAAAAACAAGGGTTTATTAAAATTACTCTTTTAAACCATCTAAATTAACATCATACAATATCTGTTCTTGCACTAATCTATAATTATTTAATTCACTTTCTTTAAACCAAATTTTAATTTCTTTTTCAGCTTCTTCAATTGTTCCAGAAGCATGAATTAAATTTCTAATACTTCTTTTATCAAGATCTGCCGTAACATAAGAATCTAGGGTAAAATCCCCCCTGATAGTTCCAACATCAGATGATAAGGGTTCTGTACCGCCAGTAATTTTTCTTACTAAACCAACAGCGCTATTTCCTTGCCAAGCCATTACTATAACAGGACTGGAATTTAAATATTTAGCATTAGCTTCCATTATAGCCTTACCATTTTCCATATTAGTAGCATAAGGAGATTTTAATCCCTTTCCTTCATAAGCAGCTTTTGCTTTTCTACCAACTTCTTCAAGCCAAGCATCACCGCCAACTTCATAATAATTTCTAATAGCAGTCTCTTTGGTTGGAATTACCATTTTTATAGCTAAAAGCTTAAGCCCAGTTCTCTCATAACGACGAAGAATTTCGCCAACCAAGCCTCTTTGAACGCCATCTGGTTTTATAATAACTACAGTTCGTTCATATTTTGGATGCTGCATATAATCTATATTTTTAAATATTTTTTAATTTTTATACTAAGTTGCGCTGGAGTTAAACTAGCTTTAATCAAATAATCAACCGCTCCCATTTTTTCACCCTTATCTTTATCTTCTTCAGTGCCTAAATTAGTTAACATAATTACTGGAATTAGCTTAGTGCTTTCTTCTTTTTTTAATTCTTCTAAAACCGAAAAACCATCAATCTGCGGTAAAATAACATCTAACATAACTAAATCTGGTTGTTCTTTTTTAATTAATTCCAATCCTTCTGCGCCATTATTAGCAATAATTACTTTAAAACCATCAATTTCAAGTTTTATTTTGTACATTGAACTAATCATTCCATCATCTTCAACGATTAAAATTTTCTTTTTTATAATATTTTCCATAAAAAGTTAAAAATAATTTTATAAATAATGGGTCTGTCGCCGAATACTCTTTCGAGTATAAAATTTTTGAGGGAATATGGTTATATTAGCGAAAAAATTTTAGAAAAAATTTACCGAAATTTGGAAATTTATGCCGAATACGGTATTCGGCGACAGACCCATAATACACACAATTAAAATTATATCATCTTTTCAAAAAATATCAAATCAAAATGTGCACGTCTTTTCACAACTTCCCCCTAATTATTGTTATAATTTTATTCTTTTTTGGTTGAAGTTCTTCTTTTAAATACTCTAACGCTCTTTGCGGCATTGTTTTATCTCCACAAGTAAAAATATCTATTGCCATATAATTAAATTCTGGCCAAAAATGAAAAGCAATATGAGATTCAGCTAATAATAAAACTCCTGTAACTCCTTGAGGGGTAAATTTATGAACAACAAATTTCAATGGAGTGCTGCCAGCCTTCTTAGCTGCTGAAATTAAAAGTTGTTTAATTTTTTTTGGCTCTTCAATAATTTTCCCTTTCCAAAATTCAATTATCAAATGAACTCCTAAATATTTTTT
>JAHJAP010000034.1 GCA_018813805.1 Patescibacteria group bacterium | reverse complement strand
CTTGTTCTAGCGCGCGAGAATTTGCCAAACCAACATCTTCACTGGCAAATCGAACTAATCTACGAGCAACATACAATGGATCCTCGCCTGCCTCAAGCATTCTTGCCAGCCAATACAAAGCAGCATTAGCGTCAGAACCACGCATTGATTTATGCAAAGCTGAAATAATATTATAATGTTCATCGCCGTCTTTGTCATAAAGTAAATATGATTTTTGAAATGCCTCTTTTATAATCTCAAAAGTAATATCATCTGATATGTTGGATGCGTATTCTAAAACATTTAATGCTGATCTTGCATCTCCATTAGACATTTGGGCTATTTTTTTTAAAACATCATTTTCAATTTTTAAATTTAAATTTCCCAATCCTTTTTCTTTATTTTTTATTGCTTTATTTAAAATTTCAATCAAATATTCTTCGCTTAATTGTTTTAAAACAAAAACCCGACACCTTGAAAGCAATGCCGAGCGAACTTCAAAACTTGGATTTTCAGTTGTTGCGCCAATTAAAATAATTAATCCTTTTTCAACATAAGGCAAAAGTCCATCTTGTTGAACCTTGTTCCATCTGTGAATTTCATCAATAAATAAAATTGTTTTTTTGTCTTGTAATCTATTTTTTTGAGCTTGATTAATAATTTCTCTTAAATCTTTTACTCCAGATGAAACAGCGCTTATTTGAATAAAATCTGATTTTGTTTGTTTAGCAATAATGTTTGCCAAGGTAGTTTTACCACTACCAGGCGGTCCCCAAAAAATCATTGAAGGCAATTTGTCATTTTCAATAGTTTGTCTTAACATTTTGTCTTGACCCAAAATTTCATCCTGTCCCCAAAAATCTTCCAATACCTCGGGCCTTATTCTGTCAGCCAATGGCGATTGATTTTCTTGCATATTAAAATAAATATTGTTTATTTAAATGGGTCTGTTGCCAAATACCGCATTCGATATTCAGCGACAAACCCTAAACAACTTAATCACCTGATCTATTTCAACAATCTTTTGTTCTTGGCTATCTCGCTTCTTTACTTCTACTCCATTAATTTTAAGAGTTTTTGTGCTAACAACAATTCTATAGGGACTACCAAGCAAATCTGCATCAGCAAATTTTTCACCAGCCATAACATCCTGTCTATCATCAAATAAAACTTCTATTTTTTCTTTACAAAATTTATTATAAAGAATAGTTGCTTGTTCTAAAACTTTTAATTCTTTGCCAAGAACTAAAAGATGAATTTTGTAAGGAGCAATTTCTTCTGGCCAAATAATACCCTTATCATCGTGATGAATTTCCACTACTGCTGCCATTGTTCTGCCTATGCCAATGCCATAACAGCCCATATAATATGGTTGTTTTTTGCCATTCTTATCAACGAAAGTCGCATCTTTCATTTTATTAGAATAATAATATCCAAGCTGAAAAATATTTCCAACTTCTATCCCCTTTTTCTCAATTAATTTTTTATTATTGATTAAGCAACCTTCCTGCGCCATGGCAATGTCAGCTTCTATGTCAGGTTGATAATCTCTATCAATATTAATATTTAAATAATCTTGATATTTTTCATTAGCGCCTCCATAAGCATTACAAATTTTTCTCAATGAATCATCGGCTACAACAATTAATTCATAATTTTTATCTAAATTCTGTTTAATATTTATTGGCGAAATAAAACCTGGCTCAGAATGAATAATTTTTCTAATTTCCTCGTCATCAGCATGACGTAATTCATTTGCTTTAATAATATGCTTAAGTTTTATTTCATTAACATCATAATCGCCCCTAATAATAGCCAAAATAAATCTATTTTTTTCATCAACAAACATCACATCTTTTATTTGTTGCCACAAAGGTTTTTTATGCAATTTTACTCCATCTTCCATTTTGTTACCTCTTTTTGCTTTAACTTTTTTTAATAATTGCGGTAATTCATTTAAATTCATTTCTTGCTTAGTAAAAACAGCCACATCCTCATGACTAGCATAACTATTATCTTTTGTTACTAAAAATCTACTTTCACCAACATCAGATTCAACAACAAATTCATGACAATAATCACCACCAATATAACCATTATCAGATTCCACTATGCAGGTGCTTAAACCTAAACGTTTAAAAATTTTAGTATAAGTATCAGACATTAATTGATATTCTTTTTTAAAATCAGTTTCATCAACATGAAATGAATAAGCGTCCTTCATTATAAATTCTCTAACTCTTAATAATCCACCGCGAGCGCGTAATTCATCTCTAAATTTTGTTGAAAATTGATAAATATTAAAAGGTAAATCGCGATAACTTATTTGAAATTTTCTAACCACATCAATAAACATTTCCTCGGCTGTACCGCCTAAAGCAAATTCCATGCCGCGTCTGTCTTTAATTTTCATCAATTCAAAACCAGCTGATTTGTCACGATTAGTTTCTTGCCAAAGCAATAAAGGATGAAGCACTGGCGAAACCATTTCTTGACTACCAGATTGATCCATTTCTTCTTTAATAACTTGCATTATCTTTTGCTGAACAATTTGACCCAATGGTAAGAAAAAATATCTACCCGAAGTTGACTCTCTGATATAACCAGCTTGATGAAGTAATTTATTAGAAACAATTTTTTCTTCGCTAGAAACGGTTTTACTGGTTTTACCAAATAATTTTGAATATTTCATAAAAAATTTTTATTAGCATACTATAAGATATTTTAAAATTATCTTTATTTAAAAAATT
>JAHJAP010000033.1 GCA_018813805.1 Patescibacteria group bacterium | reverse complement strand
TAACCGTTTCTATTGGGTCAACAACGAGGACATATTTTTGACCCTCTTTTGCGATGTCCTAATTGGCGACAGTCCCGATACAAAAAAACCCTTTAACATAAAGATTGCTTGCGCAAAATCTATTAAAGGGTTATTGTCCAATAGCACAAAGGTACCTTAAAAAAACTCTTTCTTTTAAGGTAACTTCGTTGAAAGAACTCTTCTTCTGTTTTTCTCATACTCTTCCCCCCCCAAAAAATTCTAACGGGATTTTTCACCATAGTCTCTGCTCGGACTTTTTCAGTAATATGACCTAAATCTGGAAAATCTTTCTCAATAAATTCTTTTTCGAATATTTTCATTTTATTCCCCCCCCCTCATTTTAATTTCTGGAGTATTGCTCCAGAAATTTAAGTTTAAATTTAATCTTTTTAAATCCAAATTTCTGAAGCAATATATTAAATTGTCAAAGAACAAAAATTAATTTTTTAATCAAAAATTATATTATCAAGTTATAAAAAATTGATTTTTTCACCCAAAATTCCTTACAATTTACTTACCTCACTTTTACTTCCTATTTCTACTACAATTTAAACAATTTTGCAAAGACTTCGGAAATTGATTGACCAGTGCGCTCCAAATCTTCCATTAACCCGAATCTCGTTAGGCTAAATTTGTTAAAAAATAAGGAGCTTTTTGTATTTTGAAAAATAATTTGCTAAAATAAAGCCATGATTTTCAAGGATAACAATTTATTAAAAATTAAACAAAAAAACCATGACTTTACTTCAACAAAATAAAAAATAACAAAAAAAGAAAATTTCCCTGATAAAATATTTAGAAATTTAAAAGAAATACTTCTTATTATTTATAACTTCTGTGATAATTATATCAAAGAAATAAAAGAAAAACTAATCAAAAACCTCCCTTTACAAAAAGTTGATAGGACTCATCCACCAACTAAAAAAGGAAAATTGTCAGTAGCAGAAATTGCAACCCTTTCTATTTTTAGGAATTTGACAGGACAAAAAAATTAGAAAGATTTTTATTATCACTGAGTTAATTATCACAAAGATGACTTTCCTAATTTACCAAATTATCAAAATTTTATAAAATCTATAAATAAAATATCTGTTTTAGGAAAAGAAATGTTGGACTTTTTTTTCAAATTTTTTCTTAACAAAACTCCAGAAAAAACTTATAAAATAGCAGATTCTACCAAATTAAAAGTTTGTGAAAATAAAAGAATTTTTAATCACAAAGTTGCTGTTGGTTTTGCAAAAAGAGGAAAGTCTTCCATGGGTTGGTTCTTCGGTTTTAAACTTCATATAATTTGTAATGGAAAAAAGGAAATTTTAAAAGCAAATTTTACTTCTGGAAATAAAGGTGACAGAGAAGGATTAATAAAAAATTGGAATATTAGACCTGTTGCTTGATAACTTTTCTGCCACATTTTTTAATTTTTGGCTACGACTTGTTAAAAATTATTCAAAATACCACCGGTATTCTTCATAATTTTTAACCTCGTCTCGCTCAAAAATTAAAAACTTCGCTACGAAAATTATTAAGCAACATGTCTATTATTTTAGGGATGATAATTGCTGATGCTGGTTATTTAGGAAAAGGTTTGTTTAATCAAGCGAGAGAAAAAGGGATTCATCTTTTTACTTGTGTAAAAGCAAGTGAAAAAAATTATGACAAAAGAACAAGAAGGTTTTAAATAAAAGAACGCTTATTGAAACTATTTTTTCTGTTTTAAAATTGAGAATGAATTTAGAAACAACTTTACCAAGATCTATTGGAGGATACTTCGCGCATTATATTTGGGTTTTGGTCGGTTACCAATTCAAGAAATTCCTTAAAAGCCTAGATTTTAAGCCACTTTCAACCTAACGAGATTCGGGTTATTAGCGGTGCTCTAAATATTAGATTTAAATAAAAATTATTTAAAAAGCAAAGCTGATCTGTCCTTGTTTTTTATTATGATATGGGGCATAATAATGTTATAAAATTATTATTAATCAAAAAAATATGCCAAAATTAATTCAAGTAAAAATTGTTAAAATAAAATACAGTGGCGATTTAATCGGAGATGATGTAAAAATAGAAGTTGATTGTCTCGGCAATTTGTCTAATTTTAAAAAGAAGCTGAAACCCAGCAGTGAAATCAATCCAAATTTATCAGCTGGTTCTTTTGTGAGTGATAATAAAATTTTCAATCTGCCAATCAGTATAAAAATTATTGAAGAAGATTTGATATTTAATGATGTCGGTAGTAGGTTATTGAATTTAAAAATTGATTTGAAAGCTAATGCTGTAAAAGTAGAAATATGCAAAATAGAGGTTACAGAGTTGCGCAATTTTATTACTAAAAATAAAGCTATATTTGAGGTGTCTGTCGAAATTTCAGTCGAGGATGCCGTGTTGTATGTAGATAATATCGAGGGCGGATGGGTGAATGCGGTATCTGATAATATAAAAAAAGAAATCGCATTGCCAAGTTATTTAAAGGTTTATTTGGAAAGAAATTATAATGGGCGTCAATATTTCAAGATTTTGGAGGGTATTCGTCGCGGTGAACGAGCGTCGTTGAAATATGGGGACGATAAGCAATCGTTTTTAGTGGCAACTAATCCGCAAACTGAATCGGCGAAACTGACATACTCTGTTTCTAAGAAAGAATTATATTTTCAGAATAAAATTTATAAAGCAACGGACTATAAAAATAATCAATGGGAAAAAGGCTCCTATGATATTGAAATGCCGGACGCCCCGCATCGAGGTGGCGGACATTATCCGGAGTCAAAAATGGCAAAAACGTGGTTTCGTGTCGGGCATAACGGTGATCACTATATTCATACTGGCGCGCGATCGGCTGGGTGCGTAACTTTGACAGAGATTGATCGCTGGGATGAGCTATGTAATATTTTATTAAGGGCGCGCAAGGGTGATTATGTTAGCATTGGCGTGTTGGTAGTAATTAATTGAGTATGAATCGATATTTCACGCGCAAAATAAAAATTGTATTAATTTTCTCAACAATTGTATTTGCACTTGTCGGTGTGCTTGCCTGGCAAAAATATCCGTTCGGCGCCAAGAATTATAAAACTATCTCCTTGGGCATGCAGGCTGCTGAAGGTGTGGGTAAGCATACAGTCTGGGCATCACCAGATGATGTGGTGCCGAAATCAGATTTTTATGTGTATGTGCTTGGTGATGAGTCTATGTGCATCGGATCGAGTTGTGGTATAGGTGGATATTTCGTCGAATGTCTTGGCGGATATCTTTCCGGTTATAAAATTACTGGAGATACATTTGACTATGGTTTGCGTGACGCGGGGGTGGATATGGATAAGCAAACGATTATTACGATAGCTGATCAAAATGCAAAAATTATAGGCATTTATCCCGGTGCTAGAATTAAAAATCTGCCCTATCTCATGCGAAATCATCGCAATTTAGTTTCCAAAGAAAGGTTTAAAAAATGTTCAGATTTATTGCCACGATGGTGGAAATAAATGGGACTGTCAAGATAATTGCGTCTAGTCTTCTATAAATAATGTTAAATATTAATGTTTGGAAGTCGAACTTCCAACCTTTCTTTTTCTTTGTTATTCTAGTCCGCCAGTTAAAGGATAAACTTCGGTGGGAATTCAGGCTTTATGAAAAATTAACAATTAGACACAATTTTATTTACGGTCCCTATTTTGCTGATCCTTTTAGTCCATGGCAAAAACCACACGTAGAGAATAGCATTGGATTATTAAGAAGATGGTTTATTAAAAAAGGAACAAACCATATTATTAAATTTTGTTTTAAGCCCTTTACATTTTGTTCAAGTCCACGAACATAATTGACACATTCGTGTCAAATCATTTAATCATGACACCAAAACCTCTTCTTTCCCCATACTGGAAAATGACACTAAAGAAGGGATTAATTTGTTAGTTAAATTAATGCTTTCTCGACCTTTTTTCTGTTGATAAATTTTGTAAAGATTATCCAATTTTTTATCAATTTTTCTCTTTAACTCAGCTGGGTTAAGTAATTGATAAATTGCCTCGCTTTTCCCACCAAGAGCTGAAAATATCACAAATAGACAAGTTATTTACATAATCTCCCGCAGCTGAAGAGCCACAGCTTTTCACAAAATCAACTTGCTCATTGCCAACAATATTTCTATCAAAATCAGCGCTAGTTTTTACTGAAATAGTAGAAAGCAAAAAAGAACTTTTTTTGCGATATTTTTCTTTTAACTTTAAAACTTCTTTTTCATGATCTAACCGTCGATCAATTGTAGCAGATTTCATTTTCTTTAATTTCTCAGCGATTTCATCAGAACAAATAATTTCTTTCCATGCCCGCAAATTCTCTGTCTCAGTTTCTAAAATTTCTTTTAATCTTTGACCGCAAGGATAATCAAATATTTTCCAAATTTCAACCAAAACCGCTATTACATGACTATCATAAAAACGCGCTCTTTTTTTCCTATTTTCTTTTGTTTTTAATTTTACTTTGTAATTAAATTTTTTAATAACATATTTTCTTTCTTGTTTTGTATTCCCGCAATACTCATTTAATATTTCCCCTTTTTCCTTTTTGCAGGCTTTAAAATACCTTTTTCTTAGAATCTCCATATATTGTTTTTTGGCTTCTATGTTCATAGTATATATTAGGTTAATAATTAGCCTAATATATTACCATAAATTTCAGTGTCTTTTTAGATGATGTATCAATGAGTCTTTCGGTGTCTTTTTAGATGATGTGATGCGGCATCACATCATCTCGTGCAGGTAGAAAATAGCGAAACAAAGCAGGTTAAAAGTTATATATCCACTATATTAAACACCTATATTCCAGAGAGGACGAAGTTCTATAGAATCAGCAACAACTGTTTTGCTAGAGATTTGGATGGGGAGTTCAAAACAAGTGAAGCGATTGAAAATTGTTATCGACAGGCTTGGGCGGAGGCATCTATTATGTTGCCCAATCTTTATTCTTTTGTCGGAGGCGAACCTTACGCCAAGACATTTAATAGTATTCCGGTGCCAGCGCCGATGGCGACTTTTGCACGTACCGAAAACTCATCTCTATACTATCGTAGTCTTTGTGAAGAGAGTCGAGCCAGATTATTAAATGGGGAAAAAATTTACGGTTTTAGTTTTGATGAATGTAGCAGTAATGCTTTTAAACTTTTTGAACAAGCACAAGATGAATTGATAAAAATGAAGAAGAAATATGGTTTATAAATATGAGGGAAATGTTAAGAATAAAATAATTGAATGTAAATAATATAATTTATGCACATCCCATTTATCGGCCCAATAGTTATCATAATCCTTTTCGGAGTAGGGCTTTTATTGATTGATTTGCTATTCAGTAAACTTTTCCATCAGAAACGAATAATTATCGGGAGCATAGATAGAATCCTCAAAAAAATAAGCGGGGGAAATATTTTGATAGAGCTAGTTATTATATTGGGCGTGCCGTTCGCTTGTATATATTTCCTCTCATTTTTTTCTGATGAATCTTTCGGTTATTGGTTTCTCGTCGGGATTGAAGAAATTTTCTTTGGCTATTTGGGCGTAAAATGGTTGGAGAATTTATAATAGGACTACATAATAATTTTATGGGATTTTTTAGCAACATCAAACACAAACAGATAAAATCTTTCACAAAAGGCGCGTGCAGGGCTATGCTTCTTGGTTTTGGTATTGCCGAAGCAGAAGTCCATGCGGATTCCTCCCCATCCCCTCCTCCGCGCGGGCGAGTCCATCACCCCGCCTCCTTTGCCCCAGACATATTGTAGCGGGGTGCAGTTCAGATTTCCTCGTCAGGATTGCTTTCAAAAAAGGTTCGAATTTTGTACAATGAATACCGCCAATTTTCACTTTTTGTGAAATCGTAAAAAACAGCCTCGGCGCAAAGCGCCTCGGCATGGTATTTTTCCGCAATTTTAAAAAGTTTAAGAGTCCTGACACTGTTATTGTGTTTCCGGTTTTAAATAACAGAAAAATTATATTTACAGAACAAGAACAACCTGGGAAAGAACTTTTTATCGGAGCAGCTGGTGGACGAGTTGATAAGGGCATTTCTAAAAAACCTTGACATTATTTATATTATTCTTGCTAAAATTAAATATTAATCATATAATTAACACTAGATTAAGAAAATTAATATAATTAAT
>JAHJAP010000032.1 GCA_018813805.1 Patescibacteria group bacterium | reverse complement strand
GGACACGAAACTATTTTTAATTAAATAATCCACAGGTGAAATTAAGTTTAGTCCCCAATGTCTTCTCTTGGTATTGTAGTTAGGGTCTGTCGCCGAATACCGAATACGGTATAAAATTCCAAATTTTTGTAAATTTTTTCTCCTTTGCGGAATTACAGAAGGTTTATTATTAAATTTTGGAACATATTTTTGAGCTATAATTTTGCTTAGATTAATAAAATAATTATATCTAAACTATTATGACGCAAAATTAGCAGGTATGACATTTCTATTTGGCTGTACTATGACATTATCATGTGACTACGACAGGACTAATACAAAAAAATTGCTAAAAATTAATAAAAAGTGTAGAATAAAAATAGTTCATTTTCTTTTTAATTTAATGTTTATGACTACAGATATAAAACAATTAGCTTATCAATGGATAACCGAGAAATTAAAAAATGTGAATGTTGTTAATGATTATTATTGCCAAACGCGAGATGTTTTTGAAACAAGAAATAATAAAATGTTAAATAATTTTTTAAAACAAGGTGTAAATGAAAATAAAGTATATTTAATTTCTGCCATAGTCGGAGAGATTGGTAATAATTCTTTTGATCATAATTTAGGAAATTGGCCAGATGTAATGGGAATATTTTTTGGTTACGAAATAAAAAATCAAAAAATAGAAATAATTTTAGCTGATAGAGGTCGAGGAATTTTAAAAACATTAAAAAAAGTTAAACCAGAATTAAAGAATGATTCAGAGGCATTAAAGACGGCTTTTACTGAAAAAATTTCCGGCAGAGCTCCTGAAAAAAGAGGTAATGGATTAAAGTTTGCAAAAGAAAGTATTAAAAATATAAATGCAAATCTCAATTTTATTTCAGGCAATGCGCAAATAGAATTAAATCATCATGTTAAGATAAAGCAAATAGATCGGAATATTCAAGGATGTTTAGCTATGTTAAAATTTTAAAATATGAAAATTGAATTAAAAAAATTTGGAGAAATGTTAATTTCTCGACCAGCTGGCAGAGAAGCATTTTTAGCTATGTCAGCTTATTTAATAAGAGATTTAGACAAAAATACGAAAATAGAAATAAATTTTAAAGGTGTAAAAGTTTTAGCGCCTTCTTGGGCAGATGAAGTGATTACTAAATTAGCTGAAAAATTTAAAAATATTAAATTATTAAATACTGACAACGCGAGTGTTCAAGCAACATTAGAAACATTAAGAAAATATTCAGGATTAAAAATTTAATTATTAAAAATTCATTTAAAATTTAAAATTTTCTACTCGAAAGAGTATTCGGCGACAAACCATTATTAAAAATGTTTTGCGAAAAAATACGTTTAAATGTCCTAAATCAAAAATCATTGGCAGACTTATTAAAGACTTAGGCGGATTAAGATTATTTCCTCAAAAAATATCTCATTTTGGAAAGATCAAAAAAATAAACAGACAAGGGTTCGGAATTTCATAAACATTTTCACGATTATTTAAAGCAAAGCACAATTATAAATTATTGTTATCATTGCCTTCAAATGAGTTTAAAAATTTTTTCAAAACTTATTTAATAAACAATTACAAAATTATTTTATTTTTGTTAATAAACTTTTTAATTGGTCAGGCAAATTAATTATAAACTCTTGCTTTTGACCAGCAAGATTAATAAAAGACAATTTATTGGCTACTAAAAATACTCTATTTAAATTAATCTTCTTATTTTGCAAACGAGTTTTAGCAGTACTATAAATATTATCTCCAACAACAGGATGGCCATAAGCTAATAAATGAACTCTAATTTGATGGGTACGACCTGTTTTAATTTTAACTTCTAATAAAGTATAATTAATAAGCTTTTTCAAAAAGGATAGTTCGGTTATTGCCGAACGTCCTTCTTTATTGAGCTCGCCTTTTTTAGTCATTGGCAAGGCTGCCATTTTAAAACCCTGTTCAGATCTTTTTATTTGAAAAGAAATAGCATTATCAACGGATTTAATTTGTCCATAAACTAAAACAATATACTGCTTAATTATTTTTCTTTGTTGAAATTGTTTTTTTAAATTATCAAAACTATCCTGTGTTTTAGCAATCACCATTAATCCGCTAACATCTTTATCTAAACGGTGAACAATGCCTGGTCTGGCAGGATCATCGCCAACCTTTCTAATTTTTGGATATTGGTCAAATATAATATCAGCCAAAGTCGGCATATTTTTATTTTCACCATGAACAGCCAACCCAGAAGGTTTGTTAATTACTAAATATTCATCAGTTTCAGCTATAATATCTAAAGATTTTTGAAATATTTTTTCAAACAATATTGAGCTAGATTTTTTTTCAAAAAATAAATTTAAATTATCATCAATATTTATCACATCTTTTTCTTTAATTAAATAATGCGGTTTAATTTGTTGATTATTAATAATAATTAATTTTTGTTTAATTAATTCTTGTATTTGTTGACGTGAAAATAATTGATTATTAAAAATCAAAAGACTTGATTGATTAATAACCAAAAATTTATCCAATCTTTGCCCTGCTTGTTGTAAGGAAATAATTATTTTCATAAAAGTTCAATAAATTTATTAATAACTTTATCTATAATAAATAAATTTTTAATTCGTTCTTGCGCGTTATCGCCAAGTTGCAAGCGCATTTTTTTATCTTGATATAATTTAATAATTTGGCGAGCCAACATCTCGCTATTATCCATCTCAATAAGCGAGCCTGTTTTATTTTCTATAATTATCTCTTCTAAGCCAGTGTGGCGCGGACCTATTATTGGCAAACCAGAAGCCATGGCTTTAAGAATATTATAATAATCATCTATATTTGGCATTTTAGTTGCTACTACATAAACAGCAAAATTACTTAACCATTTTTTAATTTGTTTTTGCTCTCCAATAAACCAAACCAATGAATCAATTTCCATTTTTTTAGTTAACCAGCTTAAATTTTTTTTCTCCTTACCATCGCCTGCAATGATTAATTGTAAATTAGGTATAACAGTTAAGCAAATTTTAATAGCCTGAAGAAGTATTTCAACTTTTTGTCCTTGTTTAAGGTCAACAATAGTGCCTATTGTAAAATATCTGTTATGAAAATTTTTATTGCTGGTTTGAGCAATTTTATTAAAAATATTTTCTTGATATTGATTAAGTTTAATTGCTGGCTGAATAAGAAAAATATTTTCTTCTTTAATGCCAAAATTTTTAAGTTGAATTTTATTATCGCTGTTAACGGTAATTATTGTGGCAAACCTAGCGCATAATTTGTAAATTTTTTTTAATTTTAACTTTTTATAATCGCAATCGGGTTTTTCTAACCAAACAACCTTTAGTTTAATAATTTTTGCCAATAATGTAACCAGAATTTTTTCTTGCCAATCCATAAGAAGCACTGTTGAAATGTTTTGTTTAAATTTGTAATTTATTAATATTACTAAAAACTTTAAATATAACCACGGAGAAAGTAAAAGAAAAATAAATAACAAAAAATTATTAGTTACTGCAGGGCCTAAGCTGATTCTGCTGCAAAACCAATTTTTTTCTCTGAATTGTTCTAACATTGACGAACAAGTTGACAGTAAATAAAAACAATATTCTTTTTGACATAATTCTTCAAACAAATCAATAAGCGGCTTTGATTTATTTTTGCTAGAACTAATTAATAAAATATTTTTTTTCATAGTATTTAAGTCTATTACAAAATGTTATATTTAACAACAGCCCCTATCTGTTTAATAAGGGTCTGTCGCCGAATAAATCTCTAATATCTTGTTTATTAAATCCTTTTAAAATATAAAGAGCAACAAAATAAACCATTACTGCTATAATTAAAAGCAATAATAAATTTAATTTATTTAAAATTAAATAAATTATGGCTGCCATTATTAACGAAGCTGTTAATGCTTTTAATAAAATAGATAAATTTAGTTTAAATTGACTATACTTAACTAATAAATAACAAGAAGCAAGCATAATAATTAACTCGCTATAAACCGTTACCCATGCTGCGCCAAAATAAGAATATTTAGGTATAAAAATAATATAACCGATTATAGCAGTTATCGCAGCAAAAGCATAAGCGCTTATTATTTTTTTTTGTTGATTAATAGCTATAATTCCATGCGCAAATAAACAGCTTATAAAAAGCATGAACGTTGCTATAATTAAAATTTTAAAAACTTGCCCAGATAAAGCAAAGTCTGCTCCAGCTACCACGACCATTATCGGCTTGGCAAGCAATTGAGCCCCAACAAGCATTGGCATGGCCATAATAACTAAAACATCAAAAGATTTTTGAATAATATTTTTAAAATCATTAATATTTTTATTAATCCAACTAGTTGTCATAATTGGTAAAACAACGCCAAGAAACAAAAAGGGGATGGCAGTTAAAATATCAACTACTCTATAAGCAGCTCCATAAATACCTACTTCAGCCTGACTTTTTAAAAAAGACAAAATTAAAACATCAGCTCTTAAATAAATTAAATTAAATATTATAGTTAAAGCTAAGGGCCAAGATTTTTTTAAAATTAATAACCAAATATCTAAATTAATTTGAATTTTAATCTTGGCATAACGATAAGACGCGCTATAATGAACAATAAAACTAACAGCGCTGCTTGCCACTGTTACAACCATAATGCCAATAAGGCCATAATTAAAATAAACAACCAGAATAATTCCAATAAGAAAAACTATTCTGCTAATTACTTCTGCTATAGAAACAATTATCATTTTTAAATGTTTTTGAAAAAGTCCAACTAAAATTTGGTTTAAGGCAGTAAAAAAGAAAGATAGCGCAGTAATAATTACCCCCAGTTTTATTATTGAATCATAAGGGAAAAAAAGAATTGTTAATGGCCCTAATCCTAAAAAAATAATTGCTGAAATCAAACGCAAACTAAAAAGATTACTTAAAATTTTATTTTGATTAACTGTTGGATCGCTAATCATTTGCGCAGTTACTAGAGTTAATCCTAAATCAGCAATCATGCCAAAAAAAGATAAAAAGGTAATAATTGTCGTATATTGACCAAAGCCTGCCTGCCCAAGATAACGAGTCATCACGGCTATTGCAATCAATCCCAAGATAGTTGCGATAATTTTACCGATTATTTGAACAATAACATTGTAAGCGATTTTAGTAACAAGACGCATAAATTGTTATTTTAGCTGATTTTAGATATAATGTAATTAATTAATATTTCCTACATTTTACCCTCAAGTGCACCACTCGGTGAATTAGTGGATTTGGCATAAAGCTCGTTAAAAACTTCTTTCGGCGTTCTGTATCCTAATTTTTTTCTGGGCGTGTTGTTCATTGTTTCAATAATAGCAGAAATCTGT
>JAHJAP010000031.1 GCA_018813805.1 Patescibacteria group bacterium | reverse complement strand
CGTGTGCTCTTCCGATCTTTATTTTTTAATAATTTATTTTTGATCTAATTATAATGCTTTCTGTCACTCCCACTAATATTAAGCTAGAAAGCATTGCACTGCCTCCATAGCTTGAAAATGGTAAAAAAATACCTATAATCGGCAAAATGCCTATGTTCATACCAATATTAATAAACATTTCAATAAAAATCAAGCAAACAACGCCTAAAATAAAAAAAATACCAAAATCATTGTTAATTTTTTTTAAATGATAAAGACAGCGATAGAAAAAAATAGCAAAAAACAAAAGAACCAAAAACACGCCAACAAAGCCTGATTCTTCGGCTATAACAGCAAAAATAAAATCAGTTTGAGCTTCTGGCAAAAATTTTAATTGTGACTGTGAGCCAAACCCCAAACCACGACCAGTTAATCCGCCAGCGCCAACAGCAATAATGGCTTGAGAAATATTATAGCCTTGATTTAATGGATTAAAAGATGGATTTAAGAAAGTAATAATTCTATGTTTTTGATAATCTTTAAAGAAAAACCCCCATGATAACGCCATTGCTATTGTTAAAATCAAAGTTATAATAAATAAATATTTTTTCTTTAAACCAATTATACTTACCATTGCCATCCAGAGTAAAAAAAGTATTAAAGCTGAACCAAAATCTGGCTGAGCTAAAACTAAAATTACAAAAATCAAAACGCCGCTACCTGTTATTAAAATATGTTTTAATGGATTTATCTTAATCGAGGCTGAAGAAAAATAACGAGCTAAAAATAAAATTAAAACAAATTTAACAAATTCCACTGGCTGCAAACCAAAACCTTTAATATAAAACCATCCCTTAGTGCCTTTGATAGTTTGACCTGACAATAAAACGCCAAGTAAAATAATAACCCCTAATATAAAAAAATAATTACTATAATTTCTTAAAACATTATAATCCAAAAAAGCAAAACCAAATAATAATAATAAACCAATAATTACAAAAAAAATCTGTTTTTTAAAATTCAATAAATCCATTACGCCTTGCCCTAACGCTATGCTGTAAATTTCAGCTAATCCAAAACAAATTAAAAGCAACACAGCTGAAAATAAAATCCAATCAAAATTCTTCAAGTATAGAAAAAATTTATTAAACATTCAACTAAAATTAATTGTTATCTTGTCTAGGCCGAACTTCTCCTTTATATTTAATATAAATATCATCATCCATAATATTTATTTCTGGTATAACTTCCACTTTATCAACATGTTTAATATTGCCCAGCAAGCTTAATTCAATTAAACGAGTCTGACCAGACATAAAATCCATTAAAGTATACTTATTAACATGGATTACTGTATTGTTACTAAAAAGTAAAATAGAATAATCAACTTTCCAATAATTAAAAACGGTTTTATTATTAGTGTAACAACTTAATTGATTTAAACTTAATTCTTGCGATAACTCGCTTTGGCTAGCTGAAATAAATTTAGCGTCAGTACTGGTGATATTTAAATGCGCATTATAATAACTTGGCCAATCGCTAATCTTATGCGAATTAATTCTCTGCCACTTTAAATTTTCAATCACTAATTGAGCATTAGTTGAATCAGTTAAAGACTCTTGTGCTAAAGCTAAAAAATATTTTATTTCATTTGGAAAAATAAAACCTGATTGTTTTTTGGTTTTTTGAGTGCCAATTAAAAAATAATAGTCAAACCTAGCCCATATTTTTGGATTAACATTTTTAATTTGCACAACAAAATCATTTTTTTTATCAATTGATGATAAAACTGTAACTGGATATAAAATTAAATCTTTAGCGCCTAATTGCATTAAATAACTATGATCAATTGTTTTACTATTTATCATTTCTTTTACAATAACTTCATCTTCTTTCATGCCGTACATAATATAATAGGCAAACCCATGAATAGTATATACCCAACACGCAGCGCTAGCAATGTTTAAAAAAATTATCACCGCTAAACGTAATTGTTTTAAATGGGTAACATACCATAAGCCAAAATTTAACTTTTTAATAAATATATTATCCATAATTTTAAAAT
>JAHJAP010000030.1 GCA_018813805.1 Patescibacteria group bacterium | reverse complement strand
ATATTATATATAAATTAATAAACCTACAAAAATTTGGAATTTTATACCGAATACGGTATTCGGCGACAGACCCATTAAGTAATTTTTGTTGTTGGTATATTGCGCAAAAAATCTGAATTATCTTGAATATTTAATTGATTTATTTGTTCAAGAAAATAAATTTTTTGATTAGGTAATTGTTGAAACCGTTTATTTGCTTCAATAGATTGATAAGATAAGTTTAATCCTTGAGCGCAAATAACAACAATAAAAAAAGCAATGGACAGACTAAGAGCGAGTCCAGACCAACTGAACTCCTGTTCCACCGCTTTCTTTTTTATTTCGTTGTAATAGCGCCAACCAATATGACCTAAATCACAATAGTTAACGCGAATTTTGTTGATAAACATTGAATTTTGTTTTTGTTTTTTATTTTATCTAATATTATCTTAGCAAATTTTTTACGTTTTGTCAATTAAAAATAACGTAATTCAATTATTGGCCTTGTTAAAAGGGCTAAAAATCCAATATATTTTTTGTATTGTGGGTCTGTCGCCGAATACCGTATTCGGCGACAGACCCTTATAAAAAACAAAAAAACTCCTTTATTAAAAGAGTTTTTTTGCTAAGAAGGGCCTCCCTGATACTATTACTATATTTATAATTACTTTTTTTTATATATTTTTATTGTTTATTATCTTTATTGCTATCAACAACATTTTCTTCATTTTGTTCTCGACGTTCCTTAATTAGTCTTCTATTAATCCAAAACATCCAAGCAATAACTATTAAAATAAAAAGTAAGAAAATTAACAAATTCAATTTTGGTTTAGTTTGAGATTCTTTATTTTCATTAACAGCGCTTGATTGTTCTTCTTGTTTTTCTATTTTTTCATTAATAATCTGCTCAATTTCATTATCAATTTTTTCTTCTTTAACTATTGTTTCTTTCTTTTTTTCAACAATAGGCTTAGCAGGTTTTTTAGAAACTTTTTTTACTGAATCTTTCTTTTTGGGAACATTAGGACTAATAACCTTGGCTAATGTAGCTTTTTTAACTTTAACAACTGGTTTTTGTTTGTTTATCTGCTTTTCTTGTGTTCCCTTTACAACACCTGATTGTTTAACTGTAAACAATATTTTATTGGAAATCGCGCTTTCCTTGCCATTTGCATTTATTGCTTGAGTATACACTAAATGCTGGCCATTTGTCAATGGTAAGCTTTTATAAGCAAAACTAGCTGTGCCTGATTTATGGTTTTTTACATTCAATTTCCCATTTATTTTTTGATCAATAAACACATTTACCGTAGAATTATTTTTAGCTAATCCTACAATAAAGGGTTGATTACTAGTTGTTTGATTATTTACTACTGCTTTAAGAACAATTGGAGCTGGTATTGGTTTTTCAACTTTAAAACTAATTATAGATGAAATTTTACTCTTTTTCCCTGATTTTGTCTCTGCTATTGCCCATACATTGTGCCAACCTACGCCTAATTCTAAAAATGGTTTATAAGCAAAATTGGCCGTGCCACTATTATGGCTAACAATAGCGGTTTGACCATTATAAATACCGTCAATATAAAATCTAACAAAAGTATTGTTAGCAGTTAATCCCTTGATAAGCGGCTTGGAATTTCCAACATAAGAATTGTTTTTAGGCGCGATTAAGGTTGGTGTTAATGCTACTCCAGTATTAAATTTAACTTCTGTTGATGGTGGAGACAGGACTAATGATGTTTTATCGCGAGCTATGGCCATAAAATTATGTAAACCATCGTTTATGCTCACGTGGTACTGATAAAAAAACTTATCCAATGTTTCGTTCTGCTTACTAGATTTAGCTATGCCAACAAATTGACCATCAAAATAAATAAGCACTTCTAGTCCTCGCGAAGCTGTGCCAATAACCATAGTAGCTTTTTCGCTAATAATAGAAGAGATTATTGGTTTTTCTACAGACTGAGTTGCTGTTGAATAATTAATATTCATTATGCCAACCAAGAGTAAATTAACAAAAAATAAAAAACTTATTTTTCTACTCATAAAATTTAGATATTTAGGGTCTATCGCCGCATATGGTATTTGGCGACAGACCCATTATTAAAAAAAATAAAGCAAAAAGATCTGTTTAGTCTCAAGCAATAATTGGACTAAAATTATCTTCCTGCCTCCTTTTTTATTATTTAAAGAGTCTGTCGCCGAATGCTCTTTCGAGTATAAAATGTCAAATTTTTAGGAAATTTTTTTAAAAAGTTTTGAGGAAATATGGTTATATTAGCGAAAAAATTTTTGACAAAATTTACAAAAATTTGGAATTTTATACCGAATACGGTATTCGGCGACAGACTCTTAAAACAAAAACATATATTGGATAAAAGGCTAAGGGGATAAAAGTAGTTATTACCAATTTTTCCTCCTAGCCTTACCCCTGCACAATCTTAATATCTTAAATAAAGATAAAAACTATTATTTAATGTATCTGATTTAATATAATTCCGTCAAGTGTATAATCGGTTTAAAAAATGGGGACAAAAACTAATTTTCAGTTGATAATTTAGTGAATAAACTGGGAATAAAACTATTAAGGGTCTATCGCCGCATATGGTATTTGGCGACAGACCCATTAAACAATATCTTGATAATGTTTAATTTTGGCTGTTTTCTTTTCTTTATCAATATCAATGGAAATTAAATCCAATCTAACATTATCAAAAGCAATATCGTAATTATTAGCATAAAACTCCACTGCTTTTTTAAAATTATTTGTTTTTTGGTAAGTCATAGCCTCGTCTGCCTTACCAAAAATTGAAGACATCCGGGTTTTTACTTCAACAAAAACCAACAAATTCCCATATTTAGCAACAATATCTATTTCTTTATAACTAATTTTTTTATTTATTTCTATTATTTGATAGCCTTTTTTAATAAGATAATTTTGGGCTAATTTTTCACCAAATTTACCAACAAGCTGTTTATGTTCCATAAAAACAAATTTTAATAAGGGTCTGTCGCCGAATACTCTTTCGAGTAGAAAATTTTAAATTTTTAGGAAATTTTTTTAAAAAGTTTTGAGGGAATATGGTTATATTAGCGAAAAAATTTTTAACAAAATTTACAAAAATTTGGAATTTTATACCGAATACGGTATTTGGCAACAGGCCCAATAAATAAAAAGGCTTAATAAATAATTTATTTGCCCTTTAAAAAACTTTATTATTATATTTGTAGCATTAAGGAATATATCGTTTATATTCTTTTTCTTGTTCTAGCCGTTGTCTTCTTTTAGGAATTTCCAAAATTGTCTTTACTATAAAAAACAACCAAATACCTATACCAATAAACCACAGCAAATACCAAAAACGCGCGCTTAAAAAAGGTATTAGTTCATAATTAAAAAATATCAAAAATAAACTAACAAAACTATTAGTTAACCCAAAATAGTATAAATTTTGCCATAATTTAACATATAAACTCTTTTTTTGTCGTGATTTTATATAACCAAAAACAATAGTAAAAAAAATAAAAGCTACAATTAGGGCTAAAAATTTTTTTTGCGCTAACGGGGTTAAGCTGTCTGGTCTTAAGTTAAGCCAAAATTTTAAAGTTAATAAATTTTTCATAATAATATATGTTATTTAACAAAAATTAATCCATAATGAAATTGTCCAGCTTCAAATTCTTCTTCCAAATGCATACCTGTTTTATTAACAATGATTTTTAATAATTCTTTATTTGCTCGTTCTTCAATTGGTGGGCCAAATGGAGTAGCTATATCTTTCCAATCAACTATTACTAATATTCCTCCTTGTTTTATTAATCTAACAGCTTCGCGTATAATTTCAACACGTTTATGCGATTGATATAAGGTATTAATCAAAAGCGCAACATCCAAACTAACTGATTCAATATTGGTAGCGCCAAAAATTTCTAAATTACTCCAAATCGTTTTAACATTTTCGTAATTTTCTATTTTAGCTCGCTTAGCAATAGTTTCTAAAACTGTTTTTAAAATATCAACTGCATAAACAATGCCTTTTTTGCCAACCCTATTGGCTGTTGGAAAAACAAAATGACCAGAAACGCCACAACCCAAATCAGCAACTTTTACATTTTCTATTATATGGGCTTTGTCTAAAATTAAATTGGCGTCAATTAAGGCGCCTCCCCCTGTTATTATAGACATAATATTAATTTTTTCCCGACTCTTAAATTTAAATTAAAGTCGAGATAATTTTATAATTTTACCTTCACTTTTCATTATACAATAAAAAATAAAAAAAATAAACAATATGTATTAGTCACAAAAATCAATACCTATTGCGCCAACCACAAATATTGGGTCTGTCGCCGAATACCGTGTTCGGCGACAGACCCAATATTACTTTTGCAAAACGCGAGCAAAGCTTAAACGATGAATTAAGCATGGACCATGTTGTTTTAATCGTTCTAAATGTAATTTAGTGCCATATCCCTTGTGTTGATCAAAGCCATATTGAGGGTATTGCTGATGAAACTTTATCATTAAACGATCACGCTCTACCTTGGCAATAATAGAAGCTGCGGCAATAGTTAAAACCTTTTCATCGCCTTTAACAATTGCTTTTTGTGAAATAGATAAATTGGGAATTTTAAAACCACCATCTAAAATTATTAAATCTGGTTTTAGTTTTATAGATCCCAAGGCCTTTTTCATTGCCAAAAAACTAGCTTGTAAAATATTTATTCTATCAATTGTTTGATTATCACAAATACCTACGCCAACGCCAAAAAAGGCTTGTTTAATGGGCAAATAAAGCGCTTCTCTTTTTTTTAAAGATAGTTTTTTAGAATCGTTAATTTGTTTGAGTTCTTCGCTTATTACCTGATCAACACGAAAAATTACGCAAGCCGCTACTACAGGACCAGCCAAAGGACCTCGCCCAGCCTCGTCTATGGCTGCTATTAATTTATAGCCTTGATTAAAAAATTCTTTTTCTGTAGAAAAATCCAACATAAATTAACTTATTTTTGCGATTGTAAAAATTCATAAGCTGATAAAGCGGCAATTGATCCTTGACCGCAAGCAATAACAATTTGATTAAAACTTGTTTGAGTAACATCGCCAGCAGCAAAAATACCTGATTGATTAGTTCGACAATTAGAATCAATAATAATTTTTTTATTGCTATCTAGTTTAACTAAATCTGCAACTATTTGAGTATATGCTTGGCGGCCTATCTCTATAAATAACCCATTAATATTTATTTCTCTAATTTTATTAGTTTTATTATTAATAATTTTAATTT
>JAHJAP010000029.1 GCA_018813805.1 Patescibacteria group bacterium | reverse complement strand
TTTTTATTATTAATAAATAACAAAATGAAACTTTTGAAAAATTGTTTGGAGTATTTTAAAAAATCAAAAATAATTAAAATAATAATTTGGATTATTGCGATTGTTTTAATTTTATTTATTGGCGTGGTGATTTATAGAATTCCTACCGTAGCTGAACAAATAAAAACAAAGGAAATTGTTGCTGATATTCATAATCAAAAATTAAAAATAGAAGATGTGGAAGGAAAAAATCTTCCGCCAGAACCCAATGAAAAATTAAATGATTTAACTTTGGAAGGAATTGATGTCAATCAAAATGGTATTCGTGATGATGTTGAACTTGCTATTTTTAAACTTTATCCAGATTCCGCCCGCATAAGGTCCGGAGCTCTTCAATATGCTAAAAGTCTACAAATGTATTTTAGAAAAGATATTACTAATTCGGAAACTTTTGTGGCGGTGATGCAAAAAAATTCAAAAGGGGATAGTTGTCTTGCTCAAACAGTACCCAGAGTTATTTTTCCAAAAAATATTAGTTATGAAAAAATGGATAAAATAGCAAAACCCTCTCTTATTCTTATGAAAACTCGTTTAAAAGAAATAGAAAAATTAGTTTTTAATACTGAAACTCGCAAAAACAAGCAAGAAGAAAATTATGAAAAATATATGACATCTTATGGAGAAAAGCCAGGCGAAGATTGTGATATTGATCCATTTATATTACCCAACTAATAGAATTTATGATTTAAGATTTATGAAAAACAATATCTTTATAAAAAATAATAGAAAATATTTGATTGGGATATTTTTGTTTTGTATTTTTATTTTTCCTCAAAATCTTTTTGCTCAATGTAGCGATGAAGGATACGCTATTGTTTATATAAATGGAATTTTTACTCCGACAAAAGAATTAGCAGATGTGGATAGAAAATTATTAAGTGATAATTTTGAACTTTATTTAGGGAAGAGAAATGATATAAATTTCCTCACCGGCTATAATCCCTCCCATCTCGGTGGCCTCGGAGATTTAATTGAATCAGCAACACAAATATTTAATACTCCGATTTCTAATTACGATTTAAAAACAATTCTTACTCAAATTCATTCAGAAATAAAGACAAGAAAAATTATTTTGGTGGGACATTCACAAGGAAGTTTTTACACAAATGAAATTTACGATTATCTTGTAAAAAATGGCGCGCCTAGTGAATCAATTTCCATTTATAATATAGGAACACCAGCTAGTTTTGTTTCTGGAAATGGAAATTATTTAACATCAAAAAATGATAAAGTAATAAATAAAATTCGTGATTTAGCTTTAAAAATAAATACTCCTCAACCACTTCCACAAAATATTGAACTTCCTTTAAATAAAGAAAAGGATTCTGAAAATGGTCATTCATTCAGCGAAGATTATTTAAAAAATGCTCCAGGTCGTATTATTTCAGAAATTGATATTCTTTTAAAAAAACTTGAAACAAATCAAATAACCGAAAATAAAGTCGGTTGTTTTAATTTACCTGATAAAAATTTTGCATATAAAACACAAAAAGTCCTTTTTTCTATTGCTGACCCTATTTCCAATGAAACAATTGTCCTTTATGGAGAAACAAAAAAAATTATTATTTCAACTTCTGTTTTTGTAATTAATAAAACACAAGAAGCGATTATTGCTGTGGTAAAAACAACAGATAAAATAATAAATACGACAATTATCAATTATCAAGAAATTATTTCTCAAATAAATAATTTATTTGGAAAAGAAAATGTTTCAAAGAATACGACAAATTTAACTGCTGCAATTCCTTTAAATGTTTCAGTGATTTCAACTTCATCTGTTTTGGATTCGGGGTCTCAAAAGGCTCTGCCTTTTGAGACCCCGAATTCAAAACCCCCGGAACTTTCTTTATCAGAAAATTCTTCTTCGGAACTTATCTCAGATATTTTAATTGCTAAAAATTCTTATTCTTTAACTCCTGAACAATTACAAATATTTAACAATGCTTTAAAATTAAAATCTACAACTAATTTATTTCAACAATTTGCTTATTCAGGGTCTGGTGGAGGGGGAGGAAAAATAGAAACTCCCGCAGAATTAATAATTGAACAAAATGAAATAATTATTGCGACTACAACAGAAGCGATAGCTACGGCAACTACAACTACAGAAATAGCAATGACTACGGCAACTACAACTGCAGAAATAGCAACAACCACGGCAACTTCCACAGAAAATTCAACCACAACAATTTCAACAGGCCCTACTTATTTAACAGGAGCACTCACAGAAAACACCACTTTCACAAGTGAAGGTAATCCATATATAATTGAAACAAGTTTTTTAATTCCAGAAAATATTATTTTAACTATTAATCCGGGGGTAATTATCTGGCCAAAAGCAAAAGGCCCATTTTCTAGAAGTTTAATAGTTGATGGCACTTTAATAATCAATGGAACAAAAGAAAATCCAGTAAAATTTACTTCATTAAATGAAAATCCTCAGCCTGGAGATTATACTCAAGCAATAGTTTTTACACCAAAAAGTAAAAATAGTTTAATTAACAATGCAATATTTGAATATGGAGACCCTATTGCTCCTGTTGATTCAATGATTGAAGTTTCAGGAACAAAAGTAATTTTTAAAAATTCTATTTTTAGAAAATCGCTTCACACAGCTTTATTTTTAATAAATTCAGATTCTTTAATTGAAAATTGTATTTTTGAAGATAATAGTAATATTGGAATTTCCACTTTTGGAGGTCAAGTTCAAATATTTTCTTCAATATTTAAAAATAATATAAT
>JAHJAP010000028.1 GCA_018813805.1 Patescibacteria group bacterium | reverse complement strand
ACAGCAAGCAACGCCAATTTTTGTAGATATTAATCCTGTCACATTTTGTATTGATATAACTGACCTAGAGAAAAAAATAACAGAAAAAACTAAAGCAATAATTGTAGTGCATCTTTATGGTCATCCCGTAGAAATAAATACGATAATTAAAATAGCAAAAAAACATAATTTAAAAATCATAGAGGATTGCGCCCAATCTCACGGCGCTAAATTTGAAGGACAATATGTTGGGACTTTTGGGGATATAGCCTGTTTTAGTTTTTACCAAACTAAAAATCTAACATGCGGGGAGGGTGGAATGGTGCTTATGAATAATGAAGAATTATATAAGTCTTGTGCCTCTATAGTGGATCATGGTTTAATTGATGGCAATCTCCATGGATATGATTATGATAGATTGGGGTATAATTATCACATGACTGAAATGCAGGCCGCCGTTGGGATTGAACAACTTAAAAAGCTAAAAAAGATGAACAAACAAAGAGCGGTTAATGCAAATAAGTATAAAAAAATATTAAAAGATACAGGACTTATATTCCAAGATGACAATAAAAATATTGATCATGTGTATTATGCCTTGACCGCGCTACTACCAGAAAAATTAAAAAATAAAAGAGACTGGTTTGTGGATGCGGTAAGAGCCGAGGGTGTTGAAATTAATAAAATATACCCCAAGCCATTGCATGAGACCAAGCTGTTCTCTTCCTTTGGTAAGAAAAGCCAATATCCAAATGCCTCTAGTGTTACTACCAAATTGTTTAATTTCTATACAAACCCAGGTATCACCGATAAATACATTAAATTAACCTGCGAGGCTGTAAAAAAAGTTCTAAATTATCTGAATGAAAAAAAATAATTTACTGATGAATTATATGAATAAAAAAACCAAAGTAGCTATTATAGGCTATGGTAAAAGAGGCAAAACACATTTGCGAAATTACTCAAAAATAAATGATGTTGAGGTTGTTGCCATTTGTGATGTTAACAAAAACATTATTTTTGGTCGTGACATAAAATATTATCAAGATTTTAAAATAATGATTGATTCGGAAAAGATTGACGCAATAAGTATCTGTACGCCCACAAACGAGCATTACCCAATTGCTTTATATTGCCTTAAAAAAGGAATTCATGTCTTATGCGAAAAACCAATAACTTTAACTATAAAACAAGCCCAAGAACTGTCACAAATATCTCAAAAGAGCAAATTAATTCTACAAGTTGGTTACCATTTAAAGTTTGATGGCTTAATAAATAAACTTAAATCAATTATTGATTATAATGAACTCGGAAAAATTTTAATGATCAGGGCTAGACAAGCGCATGATTGGGGCGGGCTTAAACCATTTGGATGGCTACTAGACAAATCAAAAAGTGGCGGTGGCACCATAATCGACAATGCTTCACATTATCTAAATCTATTTGAGTACTTATTAGGCAATATCGAAGAAATTCATGCTTTTAGTAATAACCTATCGTTTAAAAAAGATGTCGAAGATAACGCAATTATTACTATGAAATTTAAAACGGGTATTTTAGGAGAAATAGAAACATCTTGGCAAGATTCTTCCGGGAGAAATAATCAATTGTTAATTTGCGGTAGTAAAGCAACAGCGGAATATAAAGAAACAAATATTGAAAGGATATTAGAGGTAAAAAAATACACACAAGACAAAGATGAATGGAATAGATTAATCAGGGAAAATATTTACTTACCGAAAGGCATAGAGCAATTAAGCAAAAAGATTAATATTGATAATAGTAAGGGGCTATTATTTGAAAGTACTGAAAACATGTTGAATTATTTTATTGGTTCAATTAGGAAGCAAACAGCGATCATTCCCAATAATTTCACGAGGACACAGCAACTGATTAGTTCAGTTTATGAATCAATCGCAAAAAAGAAGGTGATTAAGATTAAACAAATATGAAATTTAATAGGATTATAATCCTAATATTAGATAGCGTGGGGTGTGGTGTTCAGCCAGATTATAAAAAATATCATCACGAAAACTGCAATACACTAGGAAACATATATAAGAATCGAAACAATTTTCACTTACCCAACTTAGAAAGGATAGGGTTAAATAAAGTATTATTTGATGTTCAAAATAATAATTCTATAGCAGGAAAAATGATGGAAAAAAGCAAAGGAAACGACACTTTTGTGGGAGTTTGTGAAATGATGGGCGTTATTTTAAACAAAAGATTCAGAAAGAATGAAAATGGCTTCCCCCAAAAAATTATAAACAAAATTAATTCTGATTTAGACATTAATATTGTAGGCAATGAATATATCTCTGGATTTAAAGCTCTGGACAAATATTATAACGAACATGTTAAAAAAGTAAGTCCTATTTTATATTTAGCCGATGACGGAGTCGTGCTGCTGGCGGCACATGAAAATATTATAAAACCAAACCGTCTCAATCAAATGGGCAAACAAACCGCCGAAATCTTAAAAAGCCAAAATATTTCTCGTGTTATTAGTAGGCCTTTCATCGGATTCCCTTTTAATTTCACTAGAACTGGAAACAGAAAAGATTTCTTAGCTGTCAATCTTTTTAGACGCAATTCGATATTGAACAATATAAAACAAAATAACATAAAATTTTTAACTACAGAGCATCTCTATAATCTTTTAGGTAATTTTCCGTGTATAGACTATGTAAAAGGTAGTTTCAACAACAATGATTTAATAAAAATAATTATTAAATCTTTACAAGAATATAATAAAAAAAGTGTGTTTCTATTTTGCTTACAAGATTTTGATATGTTTGGCCATAAAAAAGATACTGCTGGTTACGCTAAAAAGTTAATTGAATTTGACAACAAACTACCATCAATTATAAAATTTTTGGCTAAAGAAGATTTGTTAGTCATAACTGCGGATCATGGCTGTGACCCTACAACGAGTTTAAGAGGGCATACGAGAGAATTTGTTCCTATAATCTTATATTCTAAATCATTGAATACAGGCAAAGATCTAGGAACCAGAAGTACATTTGCGGATGTAGGACAAACCATCTGTTCTAATTTCAATTTACCTAAATTAAAAAATGGAGTTTCATTATTAAGCGAATGAATATGAAATATTTTAATTATAAACAATACAATTTAAAAGATTTAATTGCGTATAAAGAGAAGACCAAATTGTCAGTTAGTTTATGTTTGCCTATTTATAACGAAGCAAAAACAATAGCAAAAACAATTCAGGTCGTTAAAAAATGCGGCAATCTAATAGACGAGATTATTGCCATTGATAGCGGATCGTCTGATGGCAGTATAGAAATTTGCAAAAAATTAAACATTAAAACAATTACCGACAAACAATCAGCAAAAGATATAAATGTTTCTTTACAAAGCGGTAAAGGATGGAATTTGTGGGCAAGTTTATACTACTTAAATACTGATATTATTTTTTGGATAGATACAGACATACAAAATATCGGCGAGCAATTTATAATTGGTGTTGTTGGTCCAATGATTATGGATAAAAAAATTAATTTTGTTAAAGGGTATTATCACCGCCCCAAAAATGATGCCAGAGTTACGGAAATAATGGTTAGGCCATTTATTAATTTAATATTTCCTGAATTGATTGATTTTATCCAGCCATTGTCTGGTGAATACGGGGGTAGAAAAAAGTTTTTAGAAAAAATTGATTTTTATTCAGGATATAGCGTGGAAATGGCAACATTATTGCAAGCCGTTTTTAACTTAAAAAATACAGAGATTGGTCAAGTTTATTTGGGAAAAAGAATCCACGCGCTACAAAGCGTTATCTCACTAGGTAAAATGAGTTCTAATATTTTGCATACACTTTTAAGAATAGCCAAAGATAAAAAAAGAATAAAAATAGATGTAAATAAATTGCCAGACACATTAACTAATTTTATATCAGAAGACGGAATAAATTTTATTTCTAAAAAACAAAAAATTGTAGATAAAAAATTATCACCGATGATCAGCGTAAAAAATATTTAAAACATAAAAATAGCGGTAACTAATAACTAATCTAAAAAATTTATGAGCAAGCAAATTCAGAAAACAACAGTTAAGGGAATCTTTTTAAATAATGGCAGAATACTTTTTGCCAAAGACCATAAAGGCAAATGGGAATTGCCGGGGGGTAGAATTGATTTTAATGAAACCATTGAAATTGCTTTAAAACGAGAATGCAAAGAGGAGCTCGGTTTTGATAATATTCAAATTGGAAATATTGTTGATGCGTGGACTTTTTCGTCAACAGTAAATGATGTTGATTATCACTTTATTATATTGATTTTTGATTGTACCACAATTGAAACGAAAATTAGATCAAGCGATGAACATACAGAATACGCTTGGGTTCCTTTAGATAAAATTGGCGGATTGAATATGCGAGAAGAATACAAAGAATCTATTAGAAAATATAGGGAACTAAAAAATCTTTAATTAATTCAAAATATTATGAGTGAAAAATTTGATAAAATGGTAGGAATTGATCAGGAAGAATTGATGCTTGATAAAATGGCTGAGGATTTTAATCAGCCAGAAATTCCATTAAAAATT
>JAHJAP010000027.1 GCA_018813805.1 Patescibacteria group bacterium | reverse complement strand
GTTTTTGAGCCCCTGTCAAATCAAAAGGAAGGTTTTCCAAAAATCTCGCAGTCAGATATTTTTTATCATTAAAATTAACTTTGTCTAAATTCGCAAATATTTTTAAAATCACAAAATTTACAAAGCTGACTAGGTTGTGGGGGAAATACACCTTTTTTAATTTTACTAATAGTAAGAATAACCTTTTCTTTAACTTTTGCCAAATCATCTTTATCGCCAAGAAATTCCACTTCAGTATTGTTATCTAAATAATAAAAAGCCAAACTAGCCACAGGTTGTTTAAATATTTCTTCCACTGCTATTTGATAAATAAATAATTGTTCTTTTTCATCAAAAGTTAATTTGCTTTTCGGCTGACCTGTTTTATAATCAACTATTTTAATTTTAGACCCGACCTGATCAATTCTATCAATAACTCCGCGAATAGTGTTCCAGCCATAATCATCAGCTAATTTAACATTAAAACCTTTTTCTAAAAACAATGTTTTTGGCCAATTATTTTTATATTTTTTATAAAAAACTGTTAAAATTTTTTGACCTTGTTTATACCTCTCTTCTTTTTTCTTTTTTGACTCATACCAATCATCAATCCAACTATTTTTATAAAGCTCTAAAACTTCTTCAAGCGTTATATTTTTTGCTAATTCTTGAGATGAAAATAAATTAGCCTGTCTTAATCCTTTTTTTTCATTAATTAAACTAAATAATTTTTGCAATGTTATATGCAAAGTTTTACCAAAAGAAAATTGCTCTTTTCCAGATACAGGTATTTTTAAAATATGAGCAAAACGATATTGATAAGGACAATGAGAAAAAGCCACTAATTGCGTATAAGAAAAATAAGAAGGAACAGTAATTGACTTTTGAATACTGATCTTCCCTGACAATGAAGGTGCTGGTGGGGTGAGTTTTAAATTTTGACTTTTGTTAGAACACTCTAAGTCATTGTCATTATTATTAATTAATCCAAGCTCTTCTAAAAATCTTGATGGCTTTTTTTTACGCAATCCGCCATAATCTTTTGCTAAACTAAAATATAATCCTGTTTTAGCGCGCGTCATTGCAACATAAAATAAGCGCCGTTCTTCTTGCAAATGAATATCGCCTGTTGGCAAAATTTCTTTAATTAAAGCATTTGGCAATTCTATTTGTTCAGATCTTTCAATGGTGGGAAAACGTTTATCAACTAAATTAACAACAAAAACATACTTAAATTCTAAGCCTTTAGCGCCATGCACTGTTAAAATTTTAATTGCCTCTGGGCCAATATCTAAATCAACGTCTAAATTTCCACCCCCCCCTGCTTCTATTTCTAAACTTAATTCTTCCAAAAAACTTTTAACTGATTTATCATCGCTAGACGCTTCAAAAGCTTTAATTCTTTTCATGAATTGATTTAATAAATTAATAGCTTCTTTGCTGACTTGATCATCTTGGCTAGTTAAATATTGTAAATAACCGCTATCATTCATAAAAGCCAAAAAAATTTCACTAACAGTTTTACTCTTAACCAAGTTTGTGTGCTTATTAATTAAAGCTAAAACTTTATTTATTTTTTCAAGTAATTCTTTTGTTGGCTGCCAAATATTAGCGTTAATTAATGTTTCATAAAGCGACCATGCTTTTTTATACGCCAAAAAATTAAAATTAATTAATTCTTGATAAGTAAAAGAAAAAATTGGTAAATTTAAAATACGATAAACCGC
Organism: Patescibacteria group bacterium; assembly: GCA_018813805.1. GTDB lineage: Bacteria > Patescibacteriota > Patescibacteriia > Patescibacteriales > GWC2-42-12 > JAHJAP01. The sequence continues at coordinate 5,711 of JAHJAP010000027.1, read as the reverse complement.
GCGACTTTCATGATAATTATCTAATAATTTAAAATAAGAAATAACATCTATGATTAAAGGCTTTAAATAAAGTCCGCGTGAAGCGCCAAAAATATATGGCAATTGCGCTTGTTCTAATTCATTAATAAAAACTTTCGCGCTATCATTGGCGCGCACCAAAATAGCAAAATCATTCCAGTTGCAAATTTTATCTTTTATTTTTAATTCAATAATTTTTTCAATAACCTGTTTAATCTCATCAGACAAAGTCTGCTTATTAATAACTTCAATTTCACCTTTTTGTTCATTTTGAGCTATTAATTTTTTATTTAACTTTTGACTTTTAGCCTTTGCTTGTCCTGTAACATTCTGAATGGATTGCTTTGGGGATTTTTGATTTAATTGCCATTCCAGTCTATTTGGATTATTTAATTTAATAAAATTATAAGATAAATCTAAAATATTTTGATTACTGCGATAATTTTTAGTTAAAATAATTTCTTTTGATTCAGGAAAATCTTTTTTAAATTGCAAAATATTGCTCATAGAAGCTCCCCTAAAACGAAAAATCGCCTGGTCATCGTCTCCGACAACTACCAAATTTTTATTATTATTAATTAATAACTTTATTAATTCATATTGCGCCCAATTAGTGTCTTGAAATTCATCAAGTAAAATAAATTTAAATTGCTTTTTATATTTTTCCAAAACAGCTGGACGGCTTTTAAATAATTTTAAACAATAATTAATTAAGTCTCCAAAATCTAAAGCATTGTTATCTAAAAGTAATTGTTGATAAACATGATAAGCATTAGCTACTTCATTAACGCGCGCTATCTCTTGCTTAGCAATATTTTGATCAAACTCGTTGTCGGCATTATAAAAATTTTCAAGATTAATATTTAATTGCTGATCATTGACCGCTGTTTTAAACTTTTTGGTTTTACATTTTGATTTTACATTTTTATTTCCTGACAGCATATTATCTAAATTTTCCATTAACTCTTCAGCATATTTTAAATAATCAGTTGGACTAATATTTTCATCCTTAGCTCGCCCAAAATGCTTGATTAAAGCTTGAATAAATTTAGTGGGATTACCTAATGGACAATAATAATCCAAATTAAACTTATCTAAATTTTTTTTAATTAGCGCCCATTGTTCAAATTCATTAAATAATTTAAAATCAGTTGGCAGACCAATGGTTAAGCCATGTTCTTTTAATATTTTTTCTCCAAAACTATGAAAAGTAGAAATCCATAAATCAAAATAACTTACAGGCAATAAAGCACCAACCCTGGCTTCCATTTCTGCTGCGGCTTTTTCAGTAAAAGTTAATGCTAAAATTTCATCTGCCTTAGTTAACCCCTGTTCAATTAAATAAGCAATGCGTTGAGCAATCACTGTTGTTTTTCCAGTGCCTGCTCCTGCCACAATTAATAAAGAGCCGTTTTTATGCATAACGGCCGAAAGTTGTTCTTGGTTTAAATCTTTTAATAAACTCATTGTAAAATTCAATCAAATTTTAATATTTTTTTAAATCCTTCTTTTTTCTTGTATGGTCCAATTATTGCTAAATTTAATTTATTATTAACAAAAATTTTTTTAGCCACTTCATTAATCTCTTGTACGTTGATTTTTTTTATTCGCGCGTAATATTTTTCAGGCGTTAAAATTTCTTCTTGCCTATTTTGTTCTTTAAATAAAATCATTTGTCTGGCATACCAATTAGCCATATTATCTGATGACTCCAAATACAAAGCAGTTCTGCCAATTAAACATTGCTTAACGCGATTTAATTCTGTCTTATCAATATATTCTGTTGTTAATATTTTATATTCATTTAAAATTATTTTTATAGCTTGCTCTAATTTATCCGAGTGTACTCCTGCTTGAGTTGTTAAATAGCCAGAGTCTGTATATGGCTCGTTATGCGTTCTAACATAATAAGCCAATCCATTACGTTCTCTTAATTTAATAAACAATCGCGAACTCATTGACCCACCTAAAATAATAGAAATTATTTTGGTTGTTAATTCATCTTGATGCGCATAAGCGCTTGTTCTAACTCCAAGCGATAAATGCGCTTGATCAGTTTGTTTATAAAATAAATTTAATTGCGGCTGATCTTGTTCATCTTTGGTTTTTAATTTCCCATGATAGTTCCGCTTAAGAAGTTTATTAAAATATTTATTGACTGATTGGATTGCTAACGGATTAACCTTTCCAGCTAAGCAAATAGTTGCTTGATCAGCGCTATATTGAGTTTTAACATAATCCAATATCTGTTTTCTATTAAGTTTTAAAATTGTTTCTTTGGTGCCAATAGTATCTCTGCCAGCCGGAGTATCGCCATAAAGACACTGCTCAAATAAATCTTCAATATAAAATATGGGATTATCTAAATACATATTTAACTCTTCAATAATTACGTCTTTTTCGCGATCAATTTCTTCTTTGGAAAATTTAGAATTTAAAATTATATCGCTTAAAACATCTAAGACTAAATTCAATTGATCAGCCTCTGCCTTTATCCAATATCCAGTATATTCCTTGCTAGTAAAGGCATTATATTCAGCGCCAATTTCATCTAATTTTCCAGCAATAGCTAAAGTATTTGGCCTTTTTTTAGTTCCTTTAAATAATAAATGTTCTAAAAAATGAGAAATACCACTATTTTTTTGATTTTCAAATTTAGAGCCAGTTCCAAAAATAATCAACACTGTAACAGCCTTAGTGCCTATAATTGGCGCCATAATAACATCTAAACCATTAGCTAGAGCTTGTATTTTAAAATTAATTTTTTTCATATTCTAATATTACTTTTAGAACCTTGGAATCTAATTTAAGTGGCTCCATAAATAAAACTTGCGAACGCACCAAGCTCATGTCGCCAGCAGGCCCATGAGTTTCTTTGCCACGCTTTACTAATCGCAAATTACCAGATTCGTTGATTTGTTTTTGCTTATCTTTTTCTTGATCATAATTATAATAAACATTGGTCATAATAATCGGATCAACTTTAATATCTTTAATCTGACCATAAAAAATTTCATTATTTACTAATTTAACAGCATACCAGCCTTCCTGCGTTGTTGTATCTTTAACTATAGATGAGTGTTTAAAAAATAAACTGTACACTGTAAAACCAACAACTAAAAAAGCTAAAATAAATACTATTAATCTAATTAATTTAAAATCTAATTTATGCTCACTGGCTAGCGGTCTATTAATTGTTTGCAATTCTTTTTTAACGCTTTCTTCTGGCGATTGAAAATAAATTTCTTCGTTTTGCCTTAATGCCCTGCGTTGCGATTCTTTTTTTTGTTGCTCCATTTTTTCCTTTAAATTAACTGTTTGTTGAAAATCAAGCATATTATTAAATAAAAATTTAATTTTTTAAATCCAAATTCTATATTCTATTAGTATATCAGGAGATATCTTTTTTTGCCAATATGGGTCTGTCGTTAAATATATAAAAAAGAAGGGCTCAAATTAAAACACCCCTTCTTTAATTCAGAGAATAAATAATAAATTATGGATTTACAATATCATCAACTATATCTGTTGTGCTAGCAGTAGAAGTAGCAGTAGAAAAATCTAAAACAGGACTATTATCACAAACATTTCCTATGCCATCGCTATCAGTATCAAGTTGGTCTGAATTAGAAATATTGGGACAATTATCATTAGAATCAAAAATATTATCATGGTCAGGATCATGAGTCGCAATATATTCATTATATACTTTACTCATACTATCAGCAGGTGTTGTTAGGTTTGTTTGCTCTGTTGAGCTAGGGACAATAAAAGGCAAAACAAGATTTTCTGGAGTTGGTAATTCAACTTTTTTTATTGGTTCATAGCCTTGAAAAACTTCAGCAGTTAAATCAAGGGTTTTACCAATTAAACCAGTGTATTCTGTTACTTTAATTCTTTTTTGTTCACCACTAGCTAAGGCATAATCTTTTTCTTTTTTTAATTCTCTAATTCTAGCTTCGTAATGTTTGGCTAAATATTTAGTCATATAAACACTAATATCTTGTTTAATTTTTTTAGAAACTTTTACTGTTTTTTGATTTAATTGATATTGCCATGCCTGTTTAATTACAGTTAAATCTAAATAGGTGTAAGTTACATAATAATACTCATTGTCTTGTTCTATATTCTGAATCTTAAAATCCACATTCATATTATCTAAATCAGATTGGATTAATAAAGTATTGTCAATGCCTTGAATTTTAGAAATTTTTTGACCAATAGCATCTGGTCCTGCCGCAAAAACACCACCGCCAAGAACTAAAATAATAGCAATCATTATTACTGTTGCGTTGTTGTATTTTATGAAATGAATAAATTTTTGCATATAATTTTGATCTATTTTTAATTTTTTTACTTCGCGCACCTAAATCCTATGCTAGCTGATTTTTCATCAGGAACATGGCTTAAGTCTAATCCATAAATTCCTCCTGTACCTCTAACAATGCCTTTTAGGCCTGGTTGTGAACCAATGAAAATTTTACCAATATAATTATTAGCATCAGTTAAATAATAATCTGGAGCAATATTTAACCCTTTGTAATCAACTACTTCATTGTATTCAAACCATGCGTCTTGCGTCGGAGTTGTTGGCAGTCCAGCAGGAGTTACATTTCTATTTGTCCATTCAGCAATAGCGCCTGTTAAATTATTAATAATATTGTTATTAGTTAATTTATATATTGTTGAAGTAGCGCTGGTTGATGTTGCGAGTTGCATGCCAGTAGTAGTAGCGTCAATATCATTATCAGTTACTTTTAAAATATTTTCTGCTATTGTCATCCATTCATTTTCATTTAATAAGTGATAGTCTACACCTAAAGATTGGCAAGCGATTTGCGCCTCGCCTTGACTAACATTAGTCCATGTCTGATCAGAAGTTTTCATTAAATCATTCATAACACAGAATCCTGGCAAAGTGCCATATTTAGCAGAACCTGGCACCCAAATATAATTTTCATCGCAATATCCTTCAAATGATCCTGCAACAACTTTGCCTTCAACACCTAAATCAGCTTGAGTTTCATCTACTGCTGAATCTAAAACATTAGAACAATTACCACCTGTGCAAAGCATAATTCTGCCATCTACTAACATAGAGCCAACTATTTTAACTTGGCCAGATGATTCAATATTAACTATGCTAATACCATTGGCTTGAAAATCAGCAACATCACCATCTCCTCCTTGATTAACTATTAATGCTGTTTGAGTAGAAGTAGCGTTGATTTCAGTTAAATCAACAATCTCTACTTTAAATTCTCCGTCTGGTAATAATGGGCTAGAAGAAGCATTACCAATTATTATATTTCCATTTTCATTAATTTTAATAAATGGAGTAGATGTAGAAAAGTTTGTTGCTATATCAATACCATAACGAAGTGGATTTAATTTCTGATCCAACTCTTGTACGCCTTTTAATGCTACTCCTGCCACATCTAATGATTGAATAGTGTAATCAGATTGACCTAAACCAAATTTAGCATAAAAATCTTCAGAAAATGGAGAAATATGACGCGCTTCATTATCTGAAAGATGACTAGAGCGATATTGCCATTCTTTAATATTTAATTCAGAGATTTTTCCTAACACTAAAATGTCTTTAAAATTTTCCTTATAGCTAGAATGAGAATCATTATTCCAAGCTCCTGTTCCTCCTGCATCTCCATTAACAAATAACTTACGCCCCGGCG
>JAHJAP010000026.1 GCA_018813805.1 Patescibacteria group bacterium | reverse complement strand
GCTGCGGGATTTGGATTTGAACCAAAATACTCGCCTCCAGAGGGCGATGTCCTACCATTAGACGATCCCGCAAAATCAATTTACGACCTTGCCGCCAAAAGTTTTAAGTAGATTATCAATTAAATCGCTTTGATTTTCGTTTTTACTATCGGGTTGTTTGTTAATTAATTCAACTGGTTCATCGCTTACTAACTTGCTTGAAGCCACTTCCATGTTTTCATCAACTATTGCATTAACCATAATTGATGCATTAAAAATTTGATTTAAAACTTTTTCTACTAATATTTTAATATTATTTTCACTAACGCGATCACGATGAAATTTGTATTTAAAAGCCAAACAAAGTTGATCATTATCTAAACTTCTTGGCTGACAAACCCTTAAAATAAATGACAAAGAATGATTATATTGTTTAATTTTAGCCAAAACTTCATTCCAGCGATCAATTATTTGTTCAAAGCTAACATTTAACAGTGTTTTAGTCAATTTAAGCCCACCTCTTGATAAGGAAGGGCTGGGAGGGTTTTCCCCGTTATAAATCCCCTCCCTGACAATAAAGGGTTGGGAAGGTTGTATTTCCCCTGAGTTTAAGCCCACCTCTTGATAAGGAAGGGCTGGGAGGGTTTTCCCCGTTATAAATCCCCTCCCTGACAATAAAGGGTTGGGAAGGGTTACTTTAGACACAGATAATTCAGCAATCGCCAATTCAACTGGTAATTGTTGAATAAACTCCCCTCTTAATTCACCCCTGATTTGAATAAATTTTTCTAAATAAATTAATATTTGTTCCAATGTTACAGTTTGACTTAATTGATTGATTTTTAATTCCATTGTCTCCCCTAGTTCAATGGCTAATTTTTCTACCAAAGCAGGACTAATTTTCCCAAGCATAATTTTCCGTAAAATTTCAACTAAATCATTTAAAAAACTTTTTAAATCAATTCCATCATCAATTAACTTATTAATTAATCTAATTCCTCCCCCAGCATCTTTTTTAATTAAAAAATTTATTAAATTTATAACTTCATTTAAATTACTTCTTGGAATAACCAGGTCAGCTTCTTGGCGCGTTATTTCTTTACCGCCGATAGTCACAATTTGACCAAGTAAACTTTCAGCATCTCGCATATGACCCTCTGAGTAGCGAGCAATTTCTTCAAGAATAGTTTTATCAATTTTTACCTGCTCTGATTTAATAATATAACTCAATTTTTTAACAATATCACTAATACTAATTCTTTTAAAATCAAACCTCTGACAACGCGATATAATAGTTGCTGGAACTTTATGAACTTCAGTGGTGCATAAAATAAAAATAACAAAAGCTGGTGGTTCTTCAATAATTTTAAGTAAAGCGTTAAATGCCGAAATAGACAACATGTGAACTTCGTCAATGATAAAAACTTTATATTTAGAGCAACTGGATGCAACCATTGTGTTGGCAACAATATTTTCTCTAACATTATCAACTCCAGTATGACTGGCCGCGTCAATTTCAATAACATCTAAAGCTCTACCAATAGTAATTTCTTCACAACTCGAACACTCATTACAAGGATCAGCTGTTTTAATTTTTCTTTTAAGACAATTAACAGCTTTAGCAAAAACTCTAGCCATAGTAGTTTTACCAACTGCGCGCGGGCCACAAAATAAATAAGCATGAACAATTTTATCAATTTTAATTTCTTGTTCCAAAATTAATTTAATGTGGTTTTGTCCAACAACTTCTGTAAAATTTTGAGGACGATATTTTCTATATAATGTTGCCATAATAAAAAGATTAAATAAATGGTCTGTCGTCAAATACTCTTTCGAGTAGAAAATTTGAAATTTTATACCGAATACGGTATTCGGCGACAGACCCTTAACAAGTTGGTACTTCAGATAATTCATTATTCCTTACTATATTTTCAACTGCTGCCCATTTTGATTCACCTGTTTTAGGAACTAAAAGAACTATTTCATCTCCTGGTTCGCCTTTATAATAAGTAACACTGGCAGTTAATAAATGCCATTTTTTACCTTCAGCTATAGCTAAATAATCTCCCAAGCTGTTACGATCCAAAACTCCAATAATTCTTGCGCGCTCTATTGGTCCAATTTGTTTATAAATAAAATTGCCATGCGTAGTAATAACTAATTTTAAAATATCACCCTCCACTAATTTTGACTTGGATGCATAATTAGCAGGCACGCCATATTGTTTGCCGTCAGGTCCAATCATATTTTCGCCATCAAAAACTCCTTCAATTATACGATTCTCGCTAGTTGTTTCTTCTTTTGAAATAAATTTATCATCACTTGCTTGGCCAATACTAATAGATAATTCATCTTCATTTGGCAAATAATCAGTTAACAAACCAAGCACACGCTCATTATTTTCCTGAATATTCCGCAGCAATTTTTTAACTAAACTTATTTTTGATTTAGGTAAAAAAATACCTTCATCTTTCTCATTATCATCAGGCAATTTAACTTTATTTTCTTCTAATTCTTCTGGTACCTCAATATTAATTGTGTTTTTGCTTTGATTATCCATATTTTTATTTTAAATGTACTTAAAAATTTGAAATTTTATACTCGAAAGAGTATTCGGCGACAGACCCTTAATTTTTAAATATTAATTGATTTTAACTAATTTAGCAAGTTTAAAATTAATTTATGGGTTTGTTGCCGAATACGGTATTTGGCGACAAGCCCTTTTATCCTTCTTTTGTTTGTTTTATTCTATTAAGAATTTCTGCTTCAATAATATTTCTATCCTGACCAAATTTAAGTCTGCTTAAATTTTTAATTAATTGAACATTATTCTCATTTTTTACAAAATTATCTAAAGGCCAAATTGTTGACATTGAAAATGGTCGTGATGATGTATTGTCAATTAATAATCTTATATAAGCAGTATATTTTTCAATATTTATTAAATCGTATTGATTAAAAATTGGCGCAAATTCCTTTACCATCACCTCGGCATCTTCTGATCCTATTTTAAATAAAATCCATGTGCCAATATTGCCAAAAACAGCATTTTTAATTGAAGTGTCCTGGTTTTTTACTAATTGCCCTAAATATTGATGAGCAATTATTAAATTTAATCTATATTTTCTAGCCTCTGATAAAATAGAGCAAATTGAATCAGTAGTAAAATTTTGAAATTCATCAATATATAAATAAAAATCTTTTCGTTTTTCTTGCTCCATATCAGCGCGACTTAAAGCAGCCATTAAAATTTTACCAACAAGAATCATGCCAAGCAAATGAGAATTTATTTCACCAATTAAACCCTTAGATAAATCAACCAAAAGAATTTTTTTATTATCCATAATATCACGCAAATTAAAAGAACTTTTTTGCTGAGCAATAATCGGCCGCATAATATCATTAGAAATAAAAGAAGTTAATTTGGAAGTAATATAAGGCACAACATTAGCCAAAGCCGCTTCTCCTCCGGCTTTTTCTGCTTCTTGGCGCCAAAAATCAACCACTGTAATATCTTTACAACGTTCTAATTTCATTTTGCGAAAATTAACATCAGATAAAACCCTAGGAATCTCCATTAAAGTTGCGCCTGATTGTACATCGCTCATTACTAAAAGCATTGCATTGCGCATATATTGTTCAAAAATTGGCCCTCCTGTTGCTTTTAGATCATATAATTTATCAAAAATCTTTATCATTTCATTAATAACAAAAGTTTTTTGTTCTGGATAATTACTGTCAAATTCCAATAAATTAAGGGCTAATGGCCGTCCTGTATCAGCAGGTGAAAATAAAATAACATCCTCAATGCGTTCCTTGGGAATATAAGATAAAACATCTTTAACCAAATCACCGTGAGGATCAATTAAACAAACTCCTTCGCCATTAATAATGTCTTGAATAGCCATAGAGGCCAAAAATTTTGATTTACCTGTACCTGATTTACCAATAATATAGCTATGTCGGCAACGGTCATCTCGTTTAATTTTAATATCTTTAGTAGCGCCGCGATAAATATTTTTTCCTAAAATAATTCCTTCATCTGACAAATTAGTCGGCGCTGGAGCATGCTTGGCAAGCAACCATAAAATATTCGGTGTTTCTGTCCCGCTTAATGGAAAATGGAATAAACTAGTTAACTCTTCAGTGTTTAAAAGAAAACTATCAGTTGGCTTGAAACGACGATAAATATAATCTTTAATAACTATCTGTTCTGTTAAAAAATAATAAAAAGGTTGACGATTAGAAAATGTATTGCCATATTGATAATAATTATACTGGCTAAAAGCGCTGACCATATTATTTAGATAAACCGTTGCTCGCGCTTTATCTTTTGCGCAAACAATAATTCGCAAATTTACATCTAGACCTGCTTTACTGTTTTTTTCCTCAATTAATTTTAAAGCTTCCTGCTCCATGGCAGTTAATTTATATTGATTATCCAACGATTTATCAGCGGATTGCGTTGGCTTAGCTGATTTAACCAAATCCCCCAAAGCTGATAAAAATTTAAAAAAATAATTAGTTGTCAAGGCATCTTGTAAGGACTTGCCTTTATTAACACATTTAACAACTTCATTAACTTTGTGATGCCAACTAGATAACGAACTTCTAACAATATATTGCACAACCATGCCTTCGTCTTTATCTAATTTTGACATAACATTAACCAATGAATTAACTGGATCAGCTTCTATTTTATTATAAGTTTTAATAGGAAAAATAAAACTTCTTTTAGTTTTAATGCGGCCAATTACTACTTTACCATTTGGATCAAAAATATTATATTCCTCAACTTCTTCCATAACTGCTTCTGGATAATAAGCCTGAATTTGTTGTTCCAAATAAAGCCCCATGTGCCGTGGAGCCACAACATAAAAAGATATTAATTTTTGATTAGCCACTATCTCAAATGAAAAATGATCATTTCTACCAATCAACCATGCCCAATCTTTATACCAATGTTGCGCCTTAAGTCCTCCAATAGATTTAAATAATATTTCACCTTTAGCTATTTCTTCTCTTAATTGCTGTAAAGAATTAGTGGTTTTTTGATCTTTATCTTCTGGTTTATTTTTGGGTAATCTAATCAAATAAATAATATGATCATGATAACGCGAATTAAGTGTCCAAAATAAAATTATTTTTTTTATTAAACAAATTATTATAAAACTTATAATTAACCAAAATAAAAAAATCATCCAATTATCAATATTTATGATTAGATTGGTGTCAGAAACAATGTTAATTGATTGCTCTTGTGATTCGTAGTTCATAAAAAATTAATTATTTTAAATTTTTTATTATTTTATTAGCTTTTATTTTGGCTTCTTGTTCTAAAAAATATTTATTAATACCAGGTATAAATAGCAACCATTGTTTAATTAAATTAATAATATCTTTAATTTTAATTTTAGCCTTATTTAATAATAAATTAATTTTAGCAGCAGTTTGTTCTCCAATAATTTTAAATTTTTCTTTCTTATCATTCGGCAAGTCATTATAAGCTTTTTCTAAACCACTTTCTAAAATTTTTTCTATTTGTTTTTGACGTTGTTTTAATTGACTAGCAGTATTAAGTAATGAATTAGTAATCAATGGCAAGCCAATATCTTCAGTTTGTTGATTAATGTTAGCTTCAATTATTGATTGTTCACTAATTGCTTTTGGTATTATTTCTTTTTCATTTGCTTTTTCCTCTATTTTGTTTAATTTTTCTATATTTAATTTCTTTTTTAGTGCTAAATTTTCAACTTCAACTTTAGTTTTTTTATCATTTATCATAAAATTAATTTTTAACTTTTAGCTTTTAACTTTTAGCTTTTAACTTTTAGCTTTCTTCATTATACCACAAAAGCATTTAAAATAAACCCCTATAAATTAATAAATTGTGCTATAATGAAATTATCTTATCCACAGCGATAACAAGGGTATGTCGCTGAATACCGTATTCGGTATAAAATTTGAAATTTTCTACTCGAAAGAGTATTCGGCGACAGACCCAATAAATTAACAATAATAAATTATGCCAACATACAAACAAATCTCTAAAAATATTCAACAAATCACCATTTATAATCCTAAAACAAATAATAAATTAATTTGGATTAGTGTTTATAACGCCAGCAAAACAGAAATTGAATATTTACGAAAAAAATATAATTTTAAATTATCGCATTTGCAAGCATCAATGGCCAAAACAATAGCTCAACGGGCAACAGTTGAACAATATAATGATTATTTATTTATAATTTTACATTTTCCAATTTTTTACAATAATAGTATTGTTCCTGCGGAAATTGAATTTTTTATTGCCCATGGTCTTTTAATAACTATTCACAATAACAATATTTCTACATTAAATGAATTATTTAATATTTATAGAAAAGAAGGCAATTCTATTTTAACTCATAAATACGAATCATCAGCCATTTTACTTTATGAAATATTAAAAAAATTATTGTTAGATTGCTATATTCTTTTAGATAAAAATAGTATTGCCATTAATAAATCAGAGGAAATTATTTTTGCTCAAAAACAAAAAGAAGCAGTTGAACAAATTTTATCCTTACGGCATAATATAATTAATTTTCGTAAAATTATGCAAAATCATAAGAATATAATAAAAAAATTAATCCAAATGAAAAGCAGTATTGTGCCAGTTCAACAAATTAAAGAATATTACACTCAATTAGTGGAACATAGCAAAAATATTTGGGAAATATTAGAAAATCAAAAAGAAACAATAGAGGTTTTAAATAGCACAAATGAATCGTTGCTTAATTATCGCATAAGTGATATTATGAAAATTTTAACAATTTTTTCTGTAATAGTTTTTCCATTAACTTTATTAGCTGGTATTTTTGGTATGAATATTGTAAACGGTATGCCATTTATGAATTCGCCTTATGGTTTTTGGATAATTATTGCCATCATGGCAACTTGCTCATTATTTATGCTACTACTTTTTGAAAGAAAAAAATGGTTATAAGGGTCTGTCGCCGAATACCGTATTCGGTAGAAAATTTAAAAACAGACCCCGCTTAAGTCTGTTTTTAAATTTCCAAAATTTTTTTTAACTCATTTAAATCTTTAATTTTCACTAATTTTTGTCTTAAAATACTTGCGTTTTTCAATCCATTCACATACCAACATAAATGTTTTCTCATTTCCACTACCCCTTGTTTATCTTTTAATTTATTTATTAATTTAGCGTGCTTTAACATAATTTTAAAAATTTCCTTTTTATCGCTTTTTTCTTTTAATTTCTTGCTTTTAATTTCTTCAAATATCCATGGCTTACCAAAAACACCTTGACCAATACCAACGCCGTCTGCTTCTGTTAATGCCAACATTTTTTGAACATCTTGTTTATTTTTAATACCGCCATTAGCTAAAATTATACCTTTAAAAAATTTACGCGCTTGTTTAATTATATTATAATCAACTGGTCCACTATGACCTTGATTTAATGTTCTACCGTGAATCATTATGGCTTTAATATCCAAATCAGCCAAATGTTTTAAAAAATTCAATACAGTAATTTGCTTAACCTGAGATCTAACCTTAATAGACACGGGTAAATTAGTATTATCTATAACAGTTTTAATTATTAAGCGCCCTAATTTAGAATTATCCATTAATGCTGCTCCAGCGCCTTGTTTAATAATTTTTTTTACTGCGCAACCAAAATTTATATCAATTCCGTCTGGTTTAATTTTTTTAGTTATATATTTCACTGCATAAGCAAAATGCTCTGGTTTACTACCAAATAATTGAATTACAAATGGTCGTTCTTTTTTATTAAATTTCATTAATTCCAAAGTTTTTTTTGAATCATAAACAATCGCCGCAGCGCTAATCATTTCACTATAAACAACATCGGCGCCAAAGCTTTTACATATTTGTCTAAAAGCAGAGTCAGTAACTCCTGCCATTGGAGCTAAGGCGTAAATTGGTTTAGCTAATTTTTGCCAAAAATTTTTACTATTTTTATTTGGAATTTTAAAATTTTGGATTTGATTGGTCATTGAGATTTGGAATTTGGAGTTTATTGTTTTGAGACTAAAAATTGATAATTTTATGTTGAATATGGTATTTGGCAACAAGACCAATTTTAAAGATTATAATTAAAAATATAGTTGTGGATCAACCGCTATGCCATTGTTCCAAACTTCAAAATGCAAATGCGGACCATTAGAATATTTACCTGCGCCAAGCGTGCCAGGTGTGCCGCCTGACAAGCCAACAATATCTCCTTGCTTAATTTTATCGCCAATTTGAAAATTAATTTGCGTTAAATGAGCATATCTAGTTGCTAAGGTTGCACTATGCATAATAGTAACATAACTAGCTTGATCACCGATAGTGCCCTTGACTAGCTCTATAAGTATGCCACCGGCTACTGCTTTAATTTTAGTATTTTGAGATACATCATAGTCTATGCCGCTATGCTGAAAAAACTCAATGTATGGATAATTAGGATCATGAAAACCATAAGTAATTGACCCAACTACTGGTTGAATAAATTTTTCTATTTTATTATTATCAGGCTGACCTCCGCTAACTATAACAAATTTAAAGCTATCAGTTGGATCTCCGCTTATTGTAGCACTTACCCTGGAAATTTTACCTTTTGCCAAAACATCGCTAAAATAAATTGCAATATTTTTATCTATAACATTATTATTAGTTTTTATATGAACATCAAAAATAATTTCTTCTCCAGTTTTAACAATATAATCTAGATTAATTTTATTAGCGCCAGATACTGGTTTACTAATAATACCGCCTGCATTTACTTGTTTATTGCGATCAATAATTTTTAAATTACTATAACCAAGGCTATAAGTTAATTCTTGATTAGCAGTATTAATTGTAATTGATTGCAATTTCAAATCTTCATTGCCTAAATTTTTCACTTTAAATCCTGCTATAACATTATCATCCTCGCCTTTAACAACAAAACCTTCAGCAACTTTACTAATTTCAGCTTGTACTTGGCCAAAAATAACTCTATAACTGTTAACATTTAAATTATTAACAACTGCAAGCAATAAAGACTTATCATTTACCGCTGTTAAATTATTAATCATTAATTGTGTTTCTGAAACCTTAAGATCTGCTTCTGTGTCAACATAAATTTTTATTTCAGCCCTAGAACCTGATTCTAGAATATAATTAAAACCATCAATAACTAAATCATTACTGTGAGGATTTTGAATTGTTTTAATTTTTGATGAATTAATATATGCTCGTAAATTACTAAAACCATTAGTAAAAGATATAATACCAGAACTATTTCCGCGAGAAAGAGAAAAGCTTGTAATTTTAGCATCAGCTCCAGCCGCTGCTTCTACAATAAAGCTAGCGATTTTAATATCTTTTTCACCTTTAATAAAACTTTGTTCTCCTAAATCATTGTTAGGATAAAGAAAAAGATTGGCTTTATTAACAGTTAATTTTGCGCCTATGCTATTTACTTTGTCTGATAAACAATTGTTATTTTCAGCGCAATAATCAAGATTATTAAAAATAATTTTATAATAATCACCATTTTTAACATTATTATTTGTATTTGCTATTAAAGCTACTGTCAAATTCTGCTTAGCTTCCAAATTCAATTTATTTAAATTAACAGCAACTGCGCTATTATTAAATTCACTGCCTAAAAAATAATTATAAACTTCTCCGCTATCATAGTTAACTAAATAAACAAGGTCTTGCAAGGCAGGCGTAGATGTACTTTTTTCTAAACTAAAATTTAATTGTTCTAAATTTATTTTTTGATTATTATTTCTTATTTCAAAAACACCAATAATAACACCTGCTTGTTTAGCAAAAATCTTTTTGCTAGGTTCTAAATTTTTAGCAATAACATTAATTGCTTTTCTTTTAATAACAATTGTTTCATCAAGATTAACAATACTTGGCTTTAAATTAAAATTTCCCTGAGAACTAATAATCTTGGCTTTATCAAGAGAAAAATTAATCGTGTTATTTTCTCCGCCAACAATATTAGTTAAGATAACAAGGGTTTCATTATTACTTCTTTTAATTTGATAATTATTTAATTTAAAAATTACTTTCCCGTTATCAACCATTTGTTTGGCAATAGATATAATTTGGCCAGCTTTATTTTTTAATTTAAAATTATTTAAATTATTAATTTTAGCGCTGCCTTTATTAAGAAAAATTAATTCTTTGACAGAAGCATCGGCTAACCCAGAAGTTTCAATTAAATTAAATTTACCAATAGTTTTTTCAGTTAAACCAACGATTGCTTCATTATTATTAATAATATCTAAAGATTGTTCATTTACAACAACTTCGCCAAGATAATTACTGCCAGAAATTAATTTGAATATCGCGCCAGCTATAGGAAAATCACCAACAACTTTGGTATTAGCTATATCAGTTGTTTGATCAATGGCAACTTGAATAGTGTTGTTAATAATATTGTCAGAATTATTATTAAAATTTACATAAACTTTAATTTTTTTAATTTTATTTGGATTAATAACTAATGGCTGATTATTAAAATCAAAAATTATTTGTCGATTATATGAAGAATAAAAAACTGGATATTGGATATCATTTTCATCAGTTAAATAAATTTCATTAATTATATTAGTATTAAAAACGCCCTTAAAATTCAAAATTAATTTTTTAATTTCAATTAATTGATTATTAGCTTTTAAATTATAAACGGCCAATAAATTATCTTGAGTATTAGTAACTAAATAATCAGCTGTTGGGCTAGTTTGATCCAGTTTAACTAATAATTGATTGTCATTATAATTATTAATTGTTCCCGCAATTTTAAAACTAATGTTTTCTTTGTATTCATCCAAATCAGCTTGGGCAATTGTTACAATATTTGACCACTGAAAACCAAAATCAACAAATTGCTGTTCTGATTTAATTAAAACTTTTTGATCATTATTAATATAATAAACTGCTGGATTGTTTTTAGATTTAACTAATTTAACTTTTTTCCATTTATTTAATTCCTTATTATTAATAATCTTAATATCACTCCATTGATTATTATAAACCAAGTAGGCCTTGGCATTAATATAAGCCTTGCATTGACCTTTGGCATGATCTAAATAATAAACAGTTGCCTTATCAGCAGTTTTAACCTGTTTAATTTTTGGATTTAAACCATAAGTAGCTTCAACATTTTGTGTATTATTAGTCAAAGAACCGATGATAATTAGAATTAAAATGGACAATAAAGTTTTAGCTACAAAAACAAAAGCTAAAATGTTAAATTTTTTAGACTTTTCTCTTTGAATTACTAAATTTTTGGCTAATGTTAGAATATTACGCATATAATAATAAGTTAATAAATTAAATAACCAATTACTATATCACATATTCAACACTTTGTCAATGTGCTTTGCAAAAAAATACTGCCATCCTATATATAATATAACGGCAGTTTTGCATTATTGTTACTCTATTTATTTTTGGACTATCGCATTTTAATTATTTAAAAAAATAATCCTTGTAAGGACTATTTTTGAGCGGCATATTTAACCATTAGCTCAACCCAACTTCATTAATTACTATCATTTTTTTGCCATCTAAAACACTATAAAGAAAAACATCAGTAATATCACGACGATATTTGAATTCTATAGGATCAAAAATTGTATAATTTATTTCTTTTCCTAGCCCATTTTCTAGCTCTTTGATTAATTTTAATAATTTAATCTTGTTAAATTTGCCAACCAAAAGCAAATCAATGGCAGAGTTAGGATTATTAACAAATAAACCCGATAAAACTAGCAATTTAACCTTGCCAATAGATTGCAATTTTTCTACAAAATCTTTTTCATATAATATTTGCGCTTTAACAATTAACGCCTTAATTTCATCAAATAAAACAAACTCAAGATTAGCGCGATAATATTTTTTCTCTTGCCCATTCCCCTCTTTATCATTTTCTTCCTCTTTATCGTTATTACTTGAAGATAAAATACCAAAATTTTTTAAATTTTCCAGTTCTCTGCGCACGGAATTAAGCTGTAATTTTAAATCACGCGACAATTGTCGAATATAAAATTTATTTAATGGATGCAATAAAAATAGTTTCAAAATTTTTACTCGAGTTCTGGAACCGAAAAGTTTATCTAACATAAATTAATTATAAAATAATAATTTCCGAACAGTTTACTTTGATATTATAATAATTATAACAAACCCCATTAACTTATATTTAATTTTATAGTATAATATATATACAAATAAGTCAAAAAACACAAACAACCCAATGAATTACAAAATTGTCCAATTAATACTATCCCCAAATCAACAAACCACTTCTATTAATGAAGTTTTTGTTGCCCAACCTGACGCTAATAAAGAGGCTTTGGCGGGCAAATTGTTTGTTTTGGCTGAAATAGAATCTAAAAACGCAGAATATTCAAAGTTAATCAATTTTTTAATTAGCACTATTAACCACAATTATTATCAAAATGAAAAAATTATACTTAGGGAAAAAATTAGCGCTTTAAAAGTTGAACATATTTTTGAATTAGCGCTTACTAAAACTAATAAAAAATTAGCTGAATTTTTACAAAATGAAAAAATAAAAATTACTCCTCAAATTTTAAATATTACTATTGGCGTAATTTATAATAACTTTCTGCACTTTACCAATCTGGGTAAAAATAAAGCTTTATTAATTTATAAAAATAAAACAGATGCTGGTTCGGCTAAACATAAAATAGCTGACATAACAAATCAAATTAACCTAAATGAATCGCGCAAACAAACTAGCGTAATCAAACTTTTTACCAACGTTATTAATGGCTCTATACCGCCAAATGGTTATTTTTTATTCACCAACGAGGCCATGCCTGAATATTTATCAAATAAACAACTTATTGATATTATTACTGTCTTGCCGCCTGCGAGCGCAGTTGAACAAATAAAAAACACTTTATCTAAAATTAACGCTTATGTTCCTTTTTCCATTATTCTTATTAAAAATACTTTGGGTTTAAAAAATTTAGAAATTAAAAAGCAAATCCCCGAACAATTAACAACTCAATCTTCTGTAAAAAATCTTAACACAATGGAAGAAAAAACTGAAAATTTATTAATACCATCTGGTTTAATTGATTTCAATAGATTACGAACAGTTTTAACTAAAATATCTGAAAAAATTATACCAAAATCACTAAAATCAACTAACATTAAAAAATCACTTTTTCTCAAAGATAAAATATTTCTCAAGAAAAAACTTAACTGGTTGTCAATTCAAAAAATCATTAGCCTAGCTCAAGGTTTTATTTTATATTTAATGAATTTTATAATTTTTATTTTTAAAACAATAACCAACAAAGAAACATTAAAAAAATATCAAGTCAATATATGGCAAAAAATTATTCAAACAGTTATTTTTATTAAACAAATAATATATGGGACAATATTTTGGTTTAAAAATTTAAGTAAAAAGGGAATAATTCTTTTTTTAGTTTTTGTTGTCTGTTTAATATTACTAACTGTTAATCTAACTTGGATAAATTTAGAAAAACGTCAAAATGCAGAAAAAACAATTTTTATTGATTTAGTGAAATTAATTGAACAAAAACAAAATCAAATTGATGCAGGCTTGCTTTATGGTAATGAAAAAAATGTTAAAATTTTATTGAAAGAAATAACAGAATTATTAGTTACTTTTCCGCTAAACACGGCTGAACAAAAAGAACAATATGACAAAATTAATCAAAAAAAGATTGTTCAACTCGAAAAAATAAGTAAAGTAATTAGAGTTGATTCACCAACAGAACTAGCTAATTTTATTAATCTTAGCAGTTATGCCAATCCAATTAATATTATTTTAAGTAAAGAAAAAATTTACGCCAGTGATCAGGAACAAAAAATAATTTATAGTCTTGAACTTGCTAACAATTTAATTACGGCGATTACTGATATTAACAAAATAATTAACAAATTAAATTCTCCTTCACTAGATAAAGACAATAATATTTATTATTTAAGTTCTAACAATATTGTAAGGTTAGACAAAAAAACAGAAACTTTAACCAATATTACTATTAAGCATAATAATTTTCAACAATTTATTGATATTAAATTTTTTAATAATAGATTGTATTGCTTAGCGCCTAAAAATAAACAAATTATTCGTTTTAACAAATCTACTAACAAATTCACTGATGCTGTTTCCTGGATTAACGACGATGTTGACTTGACTGAAGCAATCAGTATGGATATTGATGGCAATATTTATATTTTAAAAAACAATGGCGAATTACTAAAATTCATTAAGGGTAAAAAAGAAAATTTTGAATTAGGAATGGTAGAGCCTGCATTAACTAATGCTAATAAAATTATATCCTCTGTAGAACAAAAATATATTTATATTCTTGACATTGTTGGCAAGCGTTTATTGGTTTTTGATAAATCAGGCAAATTTATTAATCAATATGTTAGTAATAAATTTAATAATTTAAAAGATTTTACTGTTGATGAAACAGCTAAGAAAATTTATTTTTTAAATAACACTTCAGTTTTATTAATAAACGCCAAACATTTAGGGTCTGTCGCCATTTAGATACAAAATAAAACTTGTTATCAAACCCCATAAATAATAAGACCGCTTTTAAGGCGGTCTTATTATTTATTTACTAAAGTTTTTGAGATAGTTGTAAAATTTGTTGTATTTACTTTAATGTTACTTTAGCTCCAGCTTCTTCTAATCTCTTTTTTATTTCTTCGGCTTGCTCTTTTTTAACACCTTCTTTTACAATTTTAGGGGCGCTATCAACTAAATCCTTAGCGTCTTTCAAGCCTATTTCAGTAAATTCACGCACTGCTTTGATAACAGCTATTTTATTACTGCCAGCTTCTGTTATTTCAACATCAAAACTGGTTTTTTCTTCAACAACAGCGGCAACTGTATCGCTAGCGTTAGCTGCCATCATCATGGCCGGAGCAGATGTTGAAACGCCAAATTTTTTCTCCAAAATTTTAACTAATTCAGCCAAATCCAAAACTGACATTTTTTCAATGGCTTCAATTAAACTTTTAAATTTCTCTGGAACCTCAATTTGTTCCATTTGTTTTGTTTCTTCTGACATAATTTTTTTAGTTATATTGGATCTGTCGCCGAATACCGTATTCGGTATAAAATTTGGAATTTTATACTCGAAAGAGTATTCGGCGACAGACCCATATTAATTATTTATTCAATTTTTTTATCTTTAATTGCGCTTAATACATATACAACATTTCTTAAATTACCAGCTAAAACATTAACAAAATTAAAAATCGGGGCATTAATTGAATTAACTACTTTGGCATATAAATTAATCTTAGTTGGCAATTTAGCCAATTCATTAACTTGCATTGCATTAATAAATTTATTTTCTAAAATACCACCGATAAACTCAATTTTTTCTTCTTTATCTTTTTTAAAATTATTAATAATCTTAGCAGGAGTTACTTCGTCAGTATAACCAAAAACAACAGCTATCTGGCCTGGCAAACTTTTAACATCTAAATCTTTTACTTGTATTTGAGAATTTTTAAAAGCCAAGCCTAATAAAGTTTTTTTTGCAACATAATATTCGCCATTCTCTGCTTTTAATTTTATTCGCAAATCCTCGTTATCCTTAACTCCTAAACCACTAAATTTAGTAAAAATAATGGATTTGGCTTCAGCAATTTTATTGGTTAAATTTGCTAATATTTGTTTTTTTTGATCTTTAGTTTTTGGCATATAATTAAAATTAAAGTATTATAGTCTGTTAATAGAATAAAAAAATCTGCATTTAAAACGCAGACAAAAAAAACAATTAAACTACTTATTGTCTCGGCAGGATTTATTTTTTTATAATGAATACCTGCTATCTGCGACTATTTGATTGTTATTTATATATTAACAAAAATTAAAAATTTGTCAAGAAAAAAATAAATTATTTTAAATATTTTGCCTTATTTCTATTATGCTCTTCAAAATTTTTACTAAATACAGTCTCTCCCGTATCTAATCTGCTTAAAAAATAATTATAATTTGTATTTTTAGGATAAATAGCCGCTTTAATTGAATTAAGTCCTGGATTAGCAATTGGACCTGGCGGCAAGCCAGGATTTTGATAAGTGTTATAAGGTGAATTAATTTTAGTATCTTCTATGCTATATTGTGGTTTTTTTTCATTCAAAATATAAGCTAAAGTAGCGCATGATTGAAGGGCTTGATTATTTTTTATCCTATTCCAAAAAATACCTGAAACAATTTGCATATCTTCTTGTGTCCTAACTTCTTTTTCCACAAGCGAAGCCATTGTAATTATTTGATAAATAGATTTGCCTTGACTTGCTATGTCTTGACGCATTTGCAAGGTTAATTTATTATCAAAATTATTAAGCATTTTAATAATAGCATCTTCAACCGTAGCATCTTGAAAAATTCGATAAGTGTCTGGAAATAAAAACCCTTCAAGATCAGCCAAGTCCGATGTTTGATTTAAAAATTTCGGTTTTGTTACTTTAAATTTCCAATTATCTATTTTATTTTTAGCTAAACTAGAAAAATTATTATCTAAAAAAAGATTATTTTTTTCAAAATAATTATGGATATCATTAATATTCCAACCCTCTATTATAGTAATTATTTTTTCTTTGCTTAATGCCCTATCGCTAGTTAATTCATTAACAACTTCTTTGATGTCCATGTTTGGTTTTAAAATATACTCCCCTGCTTTAAAATCTGCTTGCTTGTTTTTAAGCCAAATATAAAAATTAAAAAAAGTATCTGATTTTATTAAACCAGTTTTTACTAAATTTTGACTGATTTGCTTAACACTGCTACCTTTAGTAATAATAAAATTTATTTCTTTATTATTTTTTTCAACAGAATAATATAATTCAAAATAATAACCAAGAGTTACTATTAAAATAATAAAAATTATTGCTAAAATTATTTTTCTAAACATATTTTTTATTTTAGTGGGATGGGTTATATTTTTTTTATTCTTATTTTTTTACCTGCTTTTGCTATTAAAATTGAACTTGATCTTATTTTTTTACCTAAACCATCAACCATTTTAATATTAAGGCTATGGCAAATACTAGCTTCAGGAATATTGCCTTCATATCTATCTCCACCTTGAGCAAAAATATTTGGTTTAATTTTAGCTAATGTTTTACAAACAGTTTTATCTTTATCAATAGAAAGATAAGCACTGTCTACCCATTTAATAGCTGAAATTATTTTTATTCTATCGTTTTGATTTAAAAATGGCACACTTTTTTTAAGTTTAACCTGATAATCATTATTAACTATAACTATCAAATAATCACCTAACTTTTTAGCCTTTTCAATCATTTCTAAATGACCAATATGCAAAGGATTAAAATAACCGCTAACAGCCACAATAATTTTCTTTTTCATTTTGTTAAATCTTGAATTTACCATATATTCCTATAATAACTCTGCGAGCTTTAAAGGGTCTGTCGTTGAATACCGTATTCGGCGACAGACCCTTAAATTAAAAAGTAAAACGATGATAATTTGGTAATTCTGGCAATGGTCCTTTACCATTAGGATTTTGGTTATTTTTTATTTCCGCTATATCACTATTTCCATCTTTATCTGAATCTGCATTTAATGGATTAGTTTTATAAATCATTATTTCTTCATAATCCAACAAACCATCTCCATCAGTGTCTCTATTTGTTTGACTTGTATGAAATTTTATTTCATCTTTATCAAGCAGCCCATCGCCATCGCCATCAGTATCTTTTGTTAAAATATAATCCTTTACTAATGGATCATATTTTAAAATAATTTCCATTCCATCTAATAAACTATCGCCATCAGTATCTCTTTTTTTAGGATTTGTACCAAATTTTTTTTCTTCTTCATCTGTTATTCCATCACGATCCTGATCTATGCTTAATAAAACTTTTTTTTGTATTTCTTTAATTTTCTGCTCTTGATTGTCAATAATTCCATTCCCATTAGAATCCTTTTTTAAAGGGCTAGTCATATAAACTGCAACTTCGGCCCAATCAGACAAATCATCTTCATCACTGTCTTGATTTTTAAAATCAGTCCCTATTTTCTCTTCCTCTCTATCCACCAATCCATCAGCATCTGTATCTAAACCAAAATTAATAAAATCTTCTACTTTGGAATTGTTTCCTAATTTGCTTTCAGCCTCATCTGAAAGTCCGTCTTGATCTGTGTCTTTCGTTAAAAAAACTTCATTTAAAAAAACTAATTTTAATTCATTTGTATCAAACATTTCTTTTTTTATATATGGATTTTCATAAACAATAACTTTTGTTTCTTCTTTACTAGGCTCTACTTTGTTAGACTCTACTTTGTCTGTCTTAATAATTGTATTTTCCTCTTTTACTTTTTGAAAAAAATAAAAAAATAAAAAAATACTAATTAACAGAATACTAACTACTATACTAATAATAATTATTAATT
>JAHJAP010000002.1 GCA_018813805.1 Patescibacteria group bacterium | reverse complement strand
TTAATTTACAAAAAAATTTTTTCATTATTTTTTCTACCATTGCCTTTGATCTTTGAGTAAATCTTTAACAAAATTTATTTTTATTGCATTATCTTGATTTTTAGGCAAACTAAGCACAAAATTTATCTTCTTTTTTCCAAATTGTTTTTGGTATTGTTTTATTAAATCAGCAATTATCTTTCCAGGATCATTATTAAAAGCTAAAACTTTTCCTGTTTTTTTATCTATATTTAAATCTTTAATTTCTAGAGCGATTTTTAGCGCTCTATCTCCTGCATGATATCGCATTTCCATAATCACATCGCTAATAAGCTCATAAAACACTCTTATTTCTTCTGAAATATCAGAATAATCATGAGGATTAAGTCGAGAATGACGATTTTTTTTGATTAATAAACGACTTAATAAAACCATCATGATTATTAGTATTAAAACAATAAACAAATATAAAATAAAATCAGTTAAAAAAAATCCTAAAACTTTTTTTTCTACAGTAAACTGGAATGAAGCTACAGTTGGAGTTTTTTGATCTAAATAAAAAATACTGCTTCTTGCGACATAAAGGCCTGGTGAAATATTTTTTGGTAAAAAAATATTTTTAATAAAACTCGCAGTAGTCTCAACTGCCACAGTTTCTCGTTCTTCAACAACTTGTTGATTATTTTCATTAACTACTTTATAAACTATAATTACATCAACTTTTTCTGTTTGCCCGAAATTCATTAATTTTACTGAAACAGGTAAAATTTCTCCTGGAGCAACCTTTGAAGTCATTATCAAGGTATTGGCTTGTATTTTTTGATTATCAAGAGATTCTAACGGCTGTGCCAAAATTTGATTCGGCATTGCAATAAGCAAGAAAAAAAAGCACAGAAAAATTTTTTTGAAATAAATAATTTTCATTGTTTTAATTTTACAATACTATTCAGCGCCCACTTCCAGCTTCATTAAGGGAAATAACACCACGTCCCTTAAATTGCTTTGTTTAGTTAATAAAGCCACAATTCTTTCAACGCCCAATCCCCAACCTGAAATCGGCGGCATGCCGTATTCCATTGCTTCAACATATTCGTCGTCCTTAAGCATAGCTTCTTCGTCGCCTGCGGCCTTAACTTGCATCTGCTTGTCAAATCTTTTAACCTGCTCAACTGGGTCAATTAGTTCGCTGTAAGCGTTTACTATTTCCCAACCATTCACCACCAATTGAAAACGATCAACAGTTAAGGGGTTAGTATCGTTTTTTCGGGCCAAAGGAGATAAGTCAAGCGGATGATTGATTAAAAAAGTAGGATTAATAATCTTATGACGTGAAACAGTTTTATACAAAGCGTCAATCAAGTTGCCACGTCCCAATTTTTCTGGCTCGTCAAGCTTTATCTTTTTTTTCTTGATTTCTTTAAGTAATTTTTCAGCTGTTAAAAATTTATCAATGTCTATGCCACAATCAACAAGCAAAAGTTCTCTAAAAGAAACAGTCTGCCAAGACGCAGTAAAATCAATTTCAATGGACTCGCCTTGCCTGTTTAATATTTCAAATTTCAAGCTACCAAGCAATTTTTTAATAATAGTAGTAAACATTTTTTCTGTAAAAGCCATGTTGTCTTTAAAATTCCAATACGCAACATAATGCTCAATTATAGTAAACTCCTGGAGATGGCTTGAGTCCATGCCTTCGTTCCTAAAAGATCTGGCCACTTCAAAAATTTTATCATAGCCGCCGATAATCGCTTCTTTAAGATAAATCTCCGGCGCAATACGTAAAAAAACATCCATGTCCAAAGCGTTATGATGAGTAATAAACGGTTTAGCTAAAGCGCCCGAAGCGTTATTGCAAAGTACTGGCGTGTCAACTTCATAAAAACCGTTCTCCTGATAAAAATTTCTCAACTCCCGAATAAAATCGCTTCTGAATTTAAAAACTTGCCGCGTATCCTCGTTCATAATCAAATCCAAATAGCGCTTTCTATATTTTTTTTCAACGTCTCTTAGTCCGTGCCATTTTTCAGGTAATGAACGCAAGGCTTTGCTTAAAAAAGTATAATCTTTAACCAAAATAGAAATTTCTCCCTTTTTAGTTGTAAAAACCTCGCCTTCAACGCCAATAAAATCTCCCAAATTCGCTATTTTCATGAAAAGCTTAAATTTAACTTCATCTGTTTCTTTAAAATTTAAAACTATTTGTATTTTTCCGCTAAAGTCGTAAAGCTGAACAAAAATAATCTTCCCCATATCGCGAAGCAATACAATGCGTCCGGCGGTTTTAATCTTAGTCCCCATTGGCAAACCTTTCACATCCTGACATAAAATTTGCTTGTCATACCTTTCGGCATAAGGAGACATAGCCTCAGCCTTGATTCTTTCAAATTTTTTTAAACGATCGACTTTTTCGTTATTGATATTTGTTGTAATTTTATTTTTCATATTTAAATTGATCGCACCATAAAATCAAAAAATTTATTTTGGAGCGGGTAACGGGAATCGAACCCGTATCTCTACCTTGGCAAGGTAATATAATAACCATTATACGATACCCGCAAATTTACGTGGTCCAGGTGGGAGTTGAACCCACATGCCTTTTGGACACAACATTTTAAGTGTTGCGCGTATACCAATTCCGCCACTGGACCAAAAACATTTTAGGTGGAGATGGTGGGAGTTGAACCCACGTCTAATAAATCTTGAAAAACACATTTACAGAATTAGTCTGATTTAAATTTTCACTGTTAACATCAAAACCAAACAAAAGTGCTAACAGCTAGTTCTAAAAATTTTTAACTAATTAACCAGAACAATTAACTAGCTTATTCTAATAAATTACACTTGCTTATCAGCTATTAGAAATCACTGGGCAAATGGTTGTGCTATTAAGCGACAACAGGAGCGAAAGTTGGAATGCTAAAAGCAGTCGCAACTTTGCTAAATAAGTTTTTGACACTTATATTTTTTCAGCGCGATTAACGTGACAACTGAAACGCACGTTCTGAATGCTTCTTAAGAATTTTATTATCAATGCCTTGCATCCCCAGATTTAGTTAAAAATTAAAAAGTAAAAACTGTTTTGCTTTTAATTTTATTTTATAATTTTACTTTATAACTTCCTTTTATTAAGGTTCTAATATTTTTCTCTACTTCTCTTTTTTTAATTGCTTCCCTTTTGTCATGCCTTTTTTTACCGCGAGCAATCGCAAATTCTAATTTAATAAATCCATGTTTAGTGTATATTTTTAATGGCACTAATGTCAAGCCTGGTTCACGCGTTTTACCTACCAAATATCTAATTTCTTTTTTCTTAAGTAAAATTTTTCTTGACCGAGTTGGATTGTATTCGCCTAAAGAACTAGCGTATTTATATTTAGAAATATGTGCATTAGTTAAATACGCTTCTGGCAATTCTTTATTTATTAATTTTTTAAGAGTAACATAACTGCTTATTAAATTTATTTGTCCATTCTTAACAGCCTTGACTTCATGGCCAAGTAAGACTATGCCTGCATCCAAAGTTTTTAAAATTTCATAATCAAAATTCGCTCTCTTATTAACTGCTAAAGTCGACATATTAATAAATTTTAAAAAGTATTTTTTATTTCTTAATTTTTTTTAACATTCCACTCTTTTAGTTTCTCAACTACTTTTTTGCCGGTCAAATTATTAGCTAAATAATCCTGATAAGCTATGCTGGTTATTTTTTCTTTAATATCTGTTTTATTATTAGACTGCTTTAATAATTTATCAGTCTCTTCTTTTATTTCTTCGTCTGTTACTATTATTTTTTCTATATAAGCAATCTCACGAATAATTAAAGAAATTTTTATTCTCTTTACAGCATCTGGAAGCATTTCCAATATTAACTGATCTTGAGTTTTTTGCAAATGACTTAAATAATCATCAAACTTACCGCCTTGGCTGGTTACGCTATATTCTAATTCAGCCATCATAACTTTAGTTTCATGATTAATTAATATTTCAGGAATATCGTCAAACTTGGCTTGACTAATAATTTTTTCAAATATTGCTGCTTCAATTCTTTTTTCTTCTTCTTGTTGTTTTTCAGCTAATACACTTTTTTTAATATTACTTTTTAATTCATCTGCGCTTTTTAATCCAAAAGTTTTAGCAAATTCCTCATTAACTTCTGGTAATTCTCTTTGATAAATTTCAACAATTTTCACACAAAAATCAACTAACTTGCCTGCTAAATGCGTTTGATGAAAATCTTTTGGATAATGTAAATTAAATTCTCTAATTTCATTACGACTTGCATGAATTAATTTTTTATCAAACCCTGGCACAATATAATCTTTGCCAATAATTACTGCCACGCTCTTTCCTTGTCCACCTTCAACAGGCACTTTATCAATAAACATTTTAATATCAACAACAACTTTATTTCCTTCTTGAATTGTTTCTGTTGATATTTTTTCAATAACACGCATTTCTCGCAATTGAGTAATTATTGTTTTAATTTCTTCATCTTTAGTCTTAACCTCTATCTGTTCAACTTTTATATCTTTATAATCTCCTAACTTACTTTTAGGCAATATTGTAATAATCGCTTTATACTCTAATGAATTTTCAGGCGCTAATTTAGTAATATTAATTTGCGGATGACCAATAATCTGACTAAAAATATTTTCTTTAATCGCCTGATCAATAGTTTTATTAATAGCGATTTTAGCAGCTTGTTCTAGAATAGCCATTTCATCAACTTTTTGCTTTAAAATATTATATGGAACCTTTCCTGGTCTAAAACCTTCTATTTTAACTTCTTCGGAAACCTTTTTTATTCCTTTTTCTATGTATGGTTTAAATTCGTCAATAGTTAATTCAACTGTAAGTTCAACTTGTGATTTATCTAAATCTTTTTTTTGTATATTCATAAATTAAAAATAATCTTATTTTTTTATTCAATTATTATTGTAATTATTACAATAATAATCCAACTATTAACAAAGCAACTATATTTAATATTTTAATCATTGGATTAATTGCTGGCCCAGCAGTATCTTTGTAGGGATCTCCAACAGTGTCGCCAGTAATTGCTGCCTTATGAGCATCTGACCCTTTACCGCCAAAATTACCACTTTCAATATATTTTTTTGCATTATCCCAAGCCCCGCCTCCTGATGTCATTGAAATAGCAACAAAAATACCAGTAATAATTGATCCTAAAAGCAATCCACCTAAAGCATGAATACCTAAAATAAAACCAACAAAAATCGGTATTACAATAGGCATTAATGCTGGCACAACCATTTCTTTAAGAGCAGCTTTGGTAACAATATCAACAGTACGTTTGTAATCTGGCTTATCAGCGCCTGTCATAATACCTGGCTTTTCTTTAAACTGATTACGTACATCTTCAACTACTGAACCAGCTGCCTTGCCAACTGCTTGCATAGATAAAGCAGCAAAATAATATGGTAAAAGTCCACCAATAAACAAGCCTGCTAAAACCCTTGGGTCGCTAACTAAGAATTGAAAAGTATCTGGCAAACTATAAGTAAAATCAGCAAACAAAACTAAAGCAGCTAAAGCAGCCGAACCAATAGCATAGCCCTTAGTTACCGCTTTAGTAGTATTGCCAACAGCATCAAGCGGATCAGTAACAGCCCTTACTTCATCGCCCATTTCTGCCATCTCGGCAATACCGCCAGCATTGTCAGTAATTGGTCCATAAGAATCAATAGTAACAATAATGCCTGCCATAGATAACATTGCCATAGCAGCTACAGCAATACCATAAAGTCCCGCCAAAGTAAAAGAAGTTAAAATTGCTGCCACAATAACAATAACTGGCCAAGCAGTTGATTTCATGGAAACAGCCAAGCCTGCGATAATATTTGTGCCATGCCCAGTCTTTGAAGCTTCGGCAATGTCTTTAACGGGCTGATAATGTGTTGAGGTATAATATTCAGTAATAACAATCATAGCTATTGTTACTAATAAACCAACCAATGAAGCTAAATAAAGATTCATTACGCTATATTGACCATTATTTGCCATTAACCAATTAGTTAATGGATAAAAAGCAATAGCAGCAAGCAAACCAGCAGTTAATAAACCTTTATAAAGCGCTGCCATAATATTATTATTACTACCTAATTTAATAAAAAAAGTACCAATAATTGATGCAATAATTGAAACAGCGCCAATAACTAACGGATATAAAATAGCATTGCCAAAATTAACAAAAACTAATGAACCAAGAATCATAGTAGCAATAGAAGTAACAACATAAGTTTCAAATAAATCAGCAGCCATCCCAGCGCAATCACCAACATTGTCGCCAACATTGTCAGCAATAACAGCTGGATTGCGTGGATCATCTTCTGGAATACCAGCTTCAATTTTACCAACTAAATCAGCTCCGACATCTGCTGCTTTTGTAAAAATACCCCCGCCTAAACGAGCAAAAATAGAAATTAAAGAACCGCCTAAACCCAAGCCAAGCAAAGCGTGAACATCTTTAGTTAAAAAATAAAAAACAGCTGTACCAAAAAGAGCCAAGCCAACCACTAACATACCAGTAACACTACCCCCGCGCACTGCTACTGCCAAGGATTGTTTCATTCCAAGTCTAGCAGCTTCAGCTGTACGAACATTAGCTCGGACAGAAACATACATACCAATATAACCTGTTAAAGCTGATAAAAAAGCTCCTAATAAAAAAGCTATAGCAGTAGTCCACCCCAACTTTGGCACTAAACCAATAATGACAAATAAAATCATTGCCACCAAAGCTATTGTTTTATATTGACGATTTAAATAAGCATTAGCGCCTTCTTGAATTGCGCGAGCAATAATCTGCATTTTTTCATTACCAACAGGCAATTTAAGAACTAACTTAATTAATACTAAACCATAAATAATAGCAGCTAAGGCGCTAACAAAAATAAATATTATAATCATAAAGGGGTAAGAGAGTAAACGGATATTATGATTCTAAGCGAAAAACAAATAGAAGCAAAAATAAAAAACAGCTGTACCAAAAAGAGCCAAGCCAACCACTAACATACCAGTAACACTACCCCCGCGCACTGCTACTGCCAAGGATTGTTTCATTC
>JAHJAP010000025.1 GCA_018813805.1 Patescibacteria group bacterium | reverse complement strand
TTTTTATTATTAGT
This sequence comes from Patescibacteria group bacterium, assembly GCA_018813805.1. Taxonomy (GTDB): domain Bacteria; phylum Patescibacteriota; class Patescibacteriia; order Patescibacteriales; family GWC2-42-12; genus JAHJAP01. The sequence continues at coordinate 3,909 of JAHJAP010000025.1, read as the reverse complement.
TTTTTATTTTTATTATTAGTTGGTTTTAGTCGGATCTATTTAAAAGTACACTGGCTCTCTGATGTTATTGCTGGCCTTACTTTTGGTTTATTTTGGTTTACACTTTTAATTTTACTATTTTGTTTTATTAATCAATTGTATGGAACAAAAATTAACACAATAAAAATAAAATTAGAAAAAATAATTTTTAAATCTTAAAAGGGTCTGTCGCCGAATACCGTATTCGGCGACAGACCCTAAAAAACAAGTCCTTATAAAAAAACAAAGCCACTTAAATATGTGGCTTTGTTTTTTATAATGTATGTAGGAAAATTTTTCTTAATATCTAGACTCTCTTCGAGGTCGATCTTCTTTTGGACGAGCAAAATTGACAGCTAATTTTCTGCCATCAAGTTCTTGTCCATTAAACATTTCAACGGCCTTTTGAGCTTCATCGGTGTTGGACATTTCTACAAATCCAAAACCTTTAGATCTACCTGTTTGACGGTCAGTAATAATATTAGCTGACACAACATTACCAGCGGTAGAAAAATGATCGCTCAAACTCTTTTGAGTAGTTCCATAAGCAATACCACCTACAAATAACGTTTGACTCATAATTTTTCACTTTTATTTAATTGTTAATAAGGGGACTGTCACTGAATGCCATATTTGTCCTAAATTTCCAAATTTATATTCAAAAAAGCATTCAATGACAGTCCCTAAACATCTTTGTTTTTTTTGGTAAGACCTTTGTTACTTGTAGGAGTAACACCAACAAGATATTCTGACAATAACACAATTGAATTTTTTTGTCAAATTTTATTTTTCAATTTAAAAATTATATAATAATATCCTACTAGGGCGAAATAGAAATATCATGCTTGGACACTTTTATTAATTTTTATTATTCATACCTCAACGCTTCAATTGGATTTAGCGATGCTGCTTTTCTTGCTGGATAATAACCAAAAATAATTCCAATAATGGCAGATACACCAAATGCCAAGAATACTGTGAACAATGAAATTGTTGTTGTTATTCCTGCAAGACTTGAAATAATAATTGATAAAACCCATCCAAGCATAATACCGATTACTCCGCCTAAAAAAGTAAGCACGATTGCTTCAACAAGAAATTGCGAACTAATATCTGATTTTTTTGCGCCAATAGCTTTACGAAGTCCAATTTCACGTGTTCGTTCTGTTACTGTTGTAAGCATCATATTCATAATTCCTATACCACCAACAATAAGCGAGATGCCTGCGATAGCAGCAAGAAAAATAGTAAGAGTATCGGTTACTTGTGTAAGCGCTCCTAAAATATCCGCCTGCGAAACAATAGAAAAATCAGCATTTTGAAGGTCAACACGATGTTTAATACTAAGAGCTTCTATTGCTTCATCCTTTATTTGCGACATCTGATCTTTTCTTTCAACACTTATGGCAATTGTTGAAAGAAAATCTACGCCAGTTAAAATTTTCTACATCGTAGTATTGGAAAATCTGGTTGTTGCTTTATAATCAGAAAAATTTTGATCATATTGTTGTCTGGCGTTTTGGTAACTATTATAAGCAACAAATTGTGCAACCTTATGAACATAATTTATGTTTCATAAATTTATCAGCGCAGCATTCTATGCAATGCCTTGACAATATGCCATCTTAATATACACTTAAACATACATAACGTAATTATTTAAATCTTATGAATAAAATAAAAATACCAGGAATGGTTTACATATTTTTCTCTTTTTTGCCATGGATTGCATATTGGATATTATGTGGTATTGGAAATAAATTTGGAATTATTTTTGCTTTTTTAATTTCTTTAGCCCTTATTGCAAATTCCAAAATCAATAAACAAGAAAAAAATTTAATAGACGTTGCTTCTTTTATTTACTTTACAGTGGCCATAATAATGACGTTTGGTTGGCACTTAAATATATTTGTAGAAAAAAATGATCTTCTTGGTTATTCTGTTTTATTTTTAATAACACTTTTTTCTTTAATTATTAAACAGCCATATACTTTGCAAGTTGCAAAAAAAGATTATCCAGAAATTTATTGGAAAGACAAGTCATTTTTAGCTATAAATAATATAATCACAACAGTTTGGGTTTGTATTTTTTTATTAAACATTATTATTTTTTATTTTTTCAATTTTCCTTTAACAACTATTTTTTCTAATATTTTAATTATTTTTGGTATTATTTTTTCAATTATTTTCCCAATTAAAGCGCCTGCTTATTTTACTTTAAAAAATTTTAAAAAATATGACTGGAAAATTAAAGTTGATTTAGAAAAACAAAAAAAAGAAGATGAATATGATGTAATAATTATTGGCTCTGGCATTGGTGGCTTAACTTCTGGCGCTTTACTCGCAAAAAAAGGATATAAGATTTTAATTTTAGAACAACATTATCAAGTTGGGGGCTATTGCGCTTCTTTTAAAAGACAAGGTTTTACATTTACTACTGGGGTTGAAGATGTAAGCGGATTATGGGAAAAAGGACCTGTTTTTTACCTTCTTAAAGAGCTTGGATTTAAAAAAGATGATCTATTTATTAAAAATACAAGAAAATATATTTTTAAAAATAAAGAAATTATTGAACCTTCTGATTTAAAAGAATTTCCAAAATTACTTTCAGAGTTTTTTCCTAATGAAAAAGAAAACATTCAAAACTTTTTTAATGAAGTGCAAAAAGTCTATGAAGAAGAATATAGAGATGCTAAAATTTATAACACGCCATTGTCAGCAGAATTAATTGCAAAAGTTTTTGGTGAAAAAAAATTAACAGATTTTCCAAAAGAAAAACCAAATTTTTATGATTGGATGGAAACAGGAAAAACATACAAACAAAAATTAGACGAACATTTTAAAAATAAAGATTTAAAAAAACTGCTTTGTGCTTATTCTCCGCACGCAGGCGTTGATCCAAAAGAAATTCTTGCCGGAAACGCTCTTGGTCCTTGTGTTTCTTATTTTTTTCATGGAGGTTATTTTCCAAAAAACAGTCCTCAAAAATTTGCTGATAGTTTAAAGGATTTTATTGAAAATAATAAAAGTAAAGTTTTAACAAATCATAAAGTAGATAAAATTTTAATAGAAAATAATATAGTTAAAGGTGTAAAAGTTAAAAATAAAATTTTTAAAAGTCCGATTGTTATATCTAATGCAAATGCTAAAAGTACATTTTTAGAATTTATTGATAAAGGCAACTTAGATGAAAAATTCATTCAAAATATAAAAGAATTAAAAATGTCTCCTTCTTGTTTTATGGTTTTTTTAGGCGTTGATATGGACCTTTCCAATTATCCTTCGCATATTATACATTTAGATAAAAATTGTTGGATTATTATTAGTTCAAATGCTGACTCAAGTTTAGCGCCAAAAAATAAAGCAAATGTTGTATTACTAACTAACGCTAATTACTATGACTTTCCAGAAAGAAAAACAAATGAATATTTAAAAAAGAAAAAAGAATTTAGTAATATATTAATTAAACAAGCAGAGGAAATTATTCCAAATTTAAGCAAATATATTGTTGTTCAAGACGCGGCAACACCAAAAACTTTTGAAAGATACACATCAATGCCTGAAGGAGCTATTTATTCTTTTGATCAATCAATGAAAACAAAAAGGCCTTGTTTTAAAACACCAATCAAGGGCCTATATTTAGCTGGTGCATCAACTTTTCCTGGTGGAGGAATTGAAGCAGTTGTAATATCAGGACTAATTTGCGCTAATGATATTTGTGATTGGAAAATTGAGAAATAAAATTAATAAAAAATAATGCGGGCGTCGTATAACGGTTATTATATCAGCCTTCCAAGCTGAGGAAGCCGGTTCAATTCCGGTCGCCCGCTCCAAGATTTGACTTTCCGATTTTTGACCAGCCATTTCGTGGGCGGCGCACAGCGCCGCCCA
>JAHJAP010000024.1 GCA_018813805.1 Patescibacteria group bacterium | reverse complement strand
ATAAAGAAAAAAATATGAAAAAAAATTTTATTTTAATTTTAATTTTTAGTAGCGTGGTTTTTGTTTTAACATTTGTTGTTTATTTTTTACCAAACAGTATTAATTCTTGGCGTTGGCAAAAAGCAGTTGAGGCGGCAGGTGGGTTTCCTTATCAAATTGGATTGACTAAAGTAGTTATAATACCGTGCGTTTTTACACCGCCACCTGTTGGACCAGTTTGTGTTGGTGGATTGCCATTATGTGGAACATTAGATCCAGCTAGATGTGTTCTTTATTCTCAAGTTTCTGGCTTGCCTGCTGGTGGCAACGGCAATATGGCTTTGTTTTTAAAAACCGCTATTGCTAAAGCAGGCTTAACTCCTGGTGGGCAATTAATTGCAGGAGGTATGTCTCCAGTTTTAATGGATAGCGGAGTTTTAGCATCAGCTGGCGGTTGTTCTGGTTGTCTAGGCAAAGCAAATTTTAAAGATAAAGTTTTTGATTGGCTAGATAAATATATTATAGCAGGATTTAAGTAGTTCATAAAGTTTGTAAAGTTTGTAAAGTTTGTAAAGTTTGTATTTATGGATTTATTGCAACAAACAAAATATTTGTGTAATTTGTATGATATTAAGCCCGTTCGTTCTAAGGGGCAGAATTTTTTAATTAAAGAAGAAATTTATGATGATATTATTAAGGCAGCTGATTTAAAACCTGATGATATAGTATTAGAAGTTGGACCTGGGTTAGGATTTTTAACAACCAAGCTAGCTAAAAAGGTTAAACAAGTAATCGCGATAGAACTTGATGATAAATTAGCAGGAGTTTTGCATATGGGGCTAGTTTCGCAAAAAATTAAAAATGTAGAAGTAATAAATGAAGATATTTTAGAAAATCAAAAATTCCCAAAGCAATCCATTCAGGATGCTATGGAACAGGCAAAAATCAAAAATCAAAAATATAAAATTGTAGCAAATTTGCCTTTTAATATTACTTCTATTTTTTTAAGAAAATTTTTATCAGATGAAATTAAGCCAGAATTAATGGTTTTAATGTTACAAAAAGAAGTAGCGGAAAGAATTATAGCTAAACCGCCCAAAATGAGCCTTTTGGCTGTGTCAGTTCAGCTTTATTCTCAGCCAGAAATTGTTAAGATAGTATTGGCTGATAATTTTTGGCCAAAACCAGCAGTTGATTCAGCTGTAGTTAAATTAAAAATTAAAAATTTTCAAAATTGTACTCAAGACAAGCAAGAATTAAAAGTTAGTATACCTGTGGATAAAGAAAAATATTTTTTCAGATTAGTAAAGATTGGTTTTAGCTCAAAAAGAAAAATGCTTAAAAATAATTTGACAGCTGGTTATAAAATTAAGTCTAATGAAGTTGAAAATAAGCTAAAAAACAGCAATTTAGATATTAAAATAAGAGCTGAGAATTTAAGTATTGCAGATTGGATAAAATTATTTGGAGAGTTTTAATAAAGTGTGGTATAATAGAAAAGTAGAAAATTTTTGTATTATAATTATGAATAATCAAATTAACAAAAACAACCTTGAACCAGAACATCTTTCTTTAAATAAAAAACAAAAAATTGCCGCTGGAGTTTTAGTTGTTTTTGGAATGCTTACTATTGTTATGTGGATAATGCAATTAAAAAATAATATTAATGGGCCATTTTCTTATTATAAAAATTATAGCAGCGAAAAATATCAATCAAATGATTCCAGTTCTATTACAGCAGAAGATAATAAAGAAGAATTAAAAACCAAAGATAGCGACAAAGACGGCTTATCTGATTGGGATGAACTTTATACATATAATACTTCGGCTTATTTAGAAGATAGCGATAGTGATGGGTTTACTGATAAGCAAGAAATAGATAATAATAAAGATCCTAATTGTCCAACTGGCCGTGATTGTTCTCAGATAGGAGTTGTTGATGGCGATAAAGCTGTTATTAATCAAGGAGAAGTTAAAAAAGATAATGGTGGCGCGTTAAATAATTTATTGGATCAATCTGGCGTTGCTAATCCAGTTCAATCAATGCAACCAGCAAACAATAATTCTGCGCCAAATCCTGCTGATATTGAAGCGTTTTTAGGCAAAAAAATGGATGCAGCAACTTTAAGACAATTATTAAGTCAAGCTGGTATGCAGCAAGACATGTTGGATAAAATTAGCGATGAAGAGTTGATACAAGAATATGAAAAAACACAAGGAGGATCGCAATAAGCTTATCTGCTGAATATTTTAAAAGAATATGTACATTTAAAAAGGGTTTGTCGGGAATGCTCTTTTGAACATAAATTTTTATAATTTTGAGGAAATTTTTTAAAAAATCTTTGAAGTAATATGGTGGTATTAGTGAAAAGATTTTATAAAAAATTTACCAAAATTTGGGAATTTAGGTCAAATATGGCATTCCCGACAGACCCGAATAAAAAAAAAGAAGCTCTGCATCCAATTGGCGAAAGTTAACTTTGTGTTAACTTTGTCAGTTGTAATGCAGAGCTTGGCGTCTTAGAGGCGTCTTAGAGGCGTTTTAGAAAAGAGCAATGCCAACAACGTTTTAGTGTTGGCGATCGATGGTGTTGTTGAGAGAGAGGGGATTAAAAACTACGATTATGTCGCTTTTTTTCTGTTCTTTCTTCTTCTTCTTCTTTTTCTTCTGCGGCTTTTCTTTCTTTTTCTTTTTCTTCTGCGGCTACTTTTTCTTCTGCGGCAAGAGAGGAAGCAATACATTCTTCTTCGGATGGGAATGTACATTTATTTTCTTTAAATACATCCCTAATAGTCTCTCTTTTTGCTGCATTCTCCTCTTTTAAAAAATTTAAATAGAATTTTTTAACATCAGGCCTTGGTTCTAATTGATACCAAAATACAGAAATTCCATCTTCCAATGCGTAAAAATAACAGCCATCATCATTGAGCTGGAAAAATGCTACATTGCATTTTGGAGTGAAAGTTATTATTCCGTCAAATTTGATTCGTACATTTTTTATTTCTGGTGCATATTTCTTTAGACTATTCCTTGCGTTGTTTATAATTTCTTCTCTAAATTTTTTTTCCTCCGCTGTTTCTTTTCCCTTGGTAGAGCCAAAAAGGGAGTTTAATAAATCCATCCCTAGCGGGATAATAATTTGCTCGACTCCTGCTAAAGATTTATTAGCAGGAGTTAAAGAAAATAAAAACAATAATATCAACAAAGCTGTTTTACAAATTTTCAAAGTACACCTCCTAAAATTAAATTTTAAAGTATTTTTATAACTTTATAAATAATATATTAGCACATAATTACAATAATGTCAAGTCAAAACAAAATTCAACAAAATAAGAATAAGAAATTTAAAGCTTTTTTTAGCTTATGTTTGCTATTTTTTATAATATTTTTAATTTTTGGTTACAATAATATTCCAGTGGTAGCGGAAGAAAAGCCTGGCGAGTATAAGACTGAGATTCTAGAACCTAAACGCAGCAAGATTCTTGTTGGGGATCCAATTACTGGTAAAGCCGTACTTAAGAATACTGCTAAATTTTATTATACTAAAGTAAAAGATTGGGCAATAGATAAGGCTTGGAAGGAATTGAAAGAGAGTGGAGATGTTTTGTGGAGGAAGGCATTAAAAAATTTTCTTGACACCTTGGCTTATGATGCTGCTACTT
>JAHJAP010000023.1 GCA_018813805.1 Patescibacteria group bacterium | reverse complement strand
TAAGAAAAAAATAAATAATTTTTTAATTTTTACATTTTTCATTTATTTTTATGTCTAATCGTCATTTAGCAAGAACCATAGCTATGCAAACCTTGTTTTCTTGGGATTTTAATAATAAGTCGGAAAAAGATTTAGATAAATTAATTTCTCAAAATTTTAAACAGTTTGCTCCTAAATTTAATGATAATGATTTTGTTAAAACCATGATTTATGGTATTGTGAAGCATTTAGATGAGATTGATAAAAATATTGTTAAATATGCCACTGAGTGGCCGTTAGATCAAATAACCATTGTTGATCGTAATGTTTTGCGTATAGGTATTTATGAATTATTGTTTGACAAAGACATTCCAGCTAAAGTTGCCATTAATGAAGCTATTGAAATCGCTAAAACTTTTGGAAGCGGATCGTCTGGAAAATTTGTAAATGGAGTTTTGGGAACTATTTATAAAAATATAGAAAAAACAGAAAGAACAAAAAAATAAATTAATAACGGGTCTGTCGCCGAATACCGAATACCGAATACGGTATTCGGCGACAGACCCATAACATAAAAATAATTTGTAATTTGCAATTTTTAATTCAGAATAATAGATTTTGAATTACCAATTACAAATTTTGAATTTTCATTTATTATGAAAGATTTTTCTAAATTTGAAAAACAAATAAAAATAAAATTTAAAAATGAAGATTTATTGCGTCAAGCAGTAACCCATAGATCTTATTTAAACGAACATCCTGATCTTGGTTTAAGTCATAACGAACGTTTAGAATTTTTAGGCGACGCAGTTTTAGAAATTGTAGTTACTGAATATTTATTTAATAATTTTTTAAATACCCCAGAAGGTGATTTAACTAATTGGCGCGCTAGTTTAGTGAATGGCAAAAGATTATCTGAAGTAGCGCTTGAATTGAATATTGAAAAATATCTTTATTTATCAAAAGGTGAATCTAAGGATAAAAATTCTAAGGCGCGTCAATGTATTTTAGCCAATGCCATTGAGGCATTGATTGGCGCAATATATTTAGATCAGGGCATGAAGGCAGCTAAAAATTTTATTAAACAAACGATTTTATCAAAATTGAACAATATTTTAATTAATCATCTTTATATTGACCCAAAATCAAAATTTCAAGAAAAATCTCAAGAACTTTTTGGCATGACACCTCATTATAAAGTATTAAACGAGTCAGGATCGGATCATGCTAAAATTTTTGAAATAGGTTTGTATTTAGGAGAAGAATTAATTTCTAGCGGGAAAGGTTCATCAAAACAAGAAGCTCAAGTTGAAGCAGCTAGTAGCGGGTTAGAAAAAAAAGGTTGGTTGTAGTTTAAGATTGATTTTAAATTTATAATTTTATAGTTATGACTATTAAAGAATTATTTGCTATTACTGTTAAAAAAAAGGCATCAGATCTTCATTTAATTGTTGGTTCTTTGCCTTTTTTGCGTATTGATGGGGAGTTAGAAGAAATTGATAAACAAAAAATTTTAACTAAAGAAGACATGGAACAAATGATTTTTGGATTATTAACCGAAGAGCAAAAAGAAAAATTTATAGAATGCAAAGAACTTGATATTGGCGTAGAAAATGAAAGCGGAACAAGATTTAGAATTAATTTACATTTTGAAAAAAACAATATTGGCCTAGTAGCTAGAGTAATTAATAATAAAATACCAACAATGGAAGACGTTGAAATGCCTAAAGTAATTTATGATTTATTAAAATTTAAACAAGGTTTTATTGTAGTAACTGGTCCTGCTGGTTGCGGAAAATCTACCACATTGGCAGCAATGATTAATTATATTAATGAAAACCAGAAATATAATATTATTACCCTGGAAGATCCAATAGAATATGTTTTTAAATCAAAAAAAAGTATTATTATTCAACGACAGTTAGGATCAGATATGATAACTTTTACTGAAGGATTAAAGCACGCCTTAAGACAAGATCCTAATGTTATTATGATTGGAGAGATGCGCGACCTAGAGACTATTGCCGCTGCGATTACTTTGGCTGAGACAGGCCATTTAGTTTTGGCAACTTTGCACACTTATAGCGCTGCCCAAACTGTTGATCGTATAATTGATATTTTCCCACCTTATCAGCAAGCGCAAATTAGAATGCAATTATCTTTAACTTTGGCTGCTGTAATTTCTCAACGTTTAGTCCCCAAAATAAAAGGAGGTAGAATGGCTGTTCGCGAAATTCTTTTAAACACTTCAGCAGTATCTAATTTGATTAGAGAAAACAAAATAGCTCAAATTAAAACAGTGATTGAAACTAGCGCTAAAGAAGGCATGATTAGCATGGATTATGATTTGGAAAAATTTTATAAAAATAAAATGATTAGTAAGGAAGTTGCTCAAGCGCAAATGGAAAATCCAGAGATTTTAGATAAGTTTAAAATTTTATAAAAATAACTATAAAGGGTCTGTCGTTGAATACCGTATTTGGCAACAGACCCTAACAAGATTATTTGTATTTTGCTTGACACAATTAATTAATAATGTATAATAATATATACAGTTGTTTAATCTTCTATACCATCTTTTTATACCATTATTTATGACTAGATTTATTTATTTAATTAAATTTATAAGCGGTTAAATTACAGCTCTTTTTAGGGCATTAATCAAACCGCTTGCAAGCGGTTTTATTAATTATAAAGATTGGAAATTGAAAATTGGAAATCTGAATAAAAATTTAACTGATTAATAATTGACGATCAGATTTTAAATTTTAAATTTCAAATTTTATTTGAAACGGACTTTAACAATTAGTTAAATAAAAATAAAAAAACAGTAAAATAGTAGAACAATAAAACAATAATCGCACTTTTTAAAATAAAAGTGTGGGAAAATCTCGTTAAGAGTGTATGGTGGATGCCTTGACTTAAGAAGACGATGAAGGACGCAGCAGCCTGCGATAAGCCTCGGAGAGGTGGCAAGCAACCTTTGATCCGGGGATTTCCGAATGGGGAAACCCTTCCTGCTGAAGGCAGGAAATCCGTCCCATGAAAAAATAGTGGGATGAGATGACAACCCGGTGAATTGAAACATCTTAGTAGCCGGAGGAAAAGAAAATAAAAAAAAATATTCCCTAAGTAGTGGCGAGCGAAAGGGGAGGAGTCTAAACTTTTTAAACCACAATTAATTGCTTTCGGGTGATTAATTTAAAGGATCTAGGTCCATATGTTTATTAAGTGTTGCAAGATAGTTATGTTTACTTCCTAGACAAGTAAAGTGGAGTCAAAAATTATAATTTTCCTAGTTAAAGCGAGCTGGAAAGCTCAGCCAGAGAAGGTGATAGCCCTGTAAGCAAAAGGAATTATAACTCCATTGTAACATGTCTTAAGTACTGCGGGACTCGTGAAATCCCGTAGGAAGCCAGGTCGACTATGACCTAAGACTAAATACTTCTTAAGATCGATAGTGAACAAGTACCGTGAGGGAAAGGTGAAAAGCATCCCTGTTAGGGAGATGAAATAGTATCTGAAACCATATACTTACAAAGAGTCGAAGCCCTGCGTCGAACATCAGTGAGACGCAAGGTGACGGCGTGCCTATTGAAGAATGAGCCAACGAGTTTATTGTATGCGGCTTACATAACCCCGTCTTAGTTTCGTGACATTAGATATAAATTATTTAATTGAATCATAAAACTGAGACGGGGGCATGTATAGTGAAAGCGAGGGTTAATAGCCCGTATTTCGTGTCTCACTAATATTCGACACGGAGTTTTTAATTTTCAATAATTTAGTTTTTTAATGTTAAAACTCAACAATGATTTTAATGTTTGAAAATTTAAAATTAAAAATTCTTTGTGTTGAGTAATAGCGAGGCATGAAGGTGTCGTATGCATAAGACCCGAAGCCGGGTGATCTATCCATGGCCAGGTTGAACGAAGTAGAAATACTTCGGGAGGACCGAACCCACTAGCCGTGCAACACTAGGGGATGAGTTGTGGATAGCGGAGAAATTCCAATCGAACTCGGCAATAGCTGGTTCTCCTCGAAATAGCTTTTGGGCTAGCCTCGAGTGTTTAGTTCAGGGGGTAGAGC
>JAHJAP010000022.1 GCA_018813805.1 Patescibacteria group bacterium | reverse complement strand
TTCATAATTTTTAGTAATTTTTTCCCAAGTAAATTTTTTTTGCCAGGCATTAAAACCATTTTGAGCCAATCTTTCTCTTAATGCTTTGTTGTTGTATAGCTTACTTAACAAATCAGCCGACTTATTAATTTGAGCATGACTATAATTTTTTTTATCTTTTATTGTTGGCAAAAGCATTCCGCCATTGCTCCATTTAATTATTTCCTTGGAATTGCCAACATCAGTTGTTAAAAATGGAATTTTACTAGCCATGGCTTCAAATAGTACTAATGGTGAGCATTCAATATTTGAAGGAAATAAAAACAAGTCAGCTTGTTTATAGGCGTTAATAGTTTCAAGACGTGATTTACTAACAATAATTAATTTTTTTCCAATTTTTTTATTGTTTGATAAATTATTAAAATGAGTAGATGCTGTTTGGCAAAAATTTGAACAACCAGTAATTGGATAAATTAATTTTTTAATTATTGTTTTAATTTTGTTTTTAAATGTCGGATGAAAATTATTTGATTTATTAAAATAGTTGCCAATTATTAACAATGTAGAATTTTTAATATTGGCTTTAGAAAATATGGATACTGTTTCTTTATGTCCTTTTGTGCCGGTATGAGAGCCAACATTTAGAATTAGAAAATTGTTTTTAGGAATATTTAATTCAACTCTTATGTCAATAAATTCAGTGTTTAAAAATTCATCAGCGCTAGCACCATTAGGGATAACTATTATTTTTTTTACTTTTTGTTCTCTGGCAAAATTAATATCGCGATAATTATTAGATAAAAAAATATTTAAATCATATTGCTTCATCCATTTGTCTATTTTTTTAAAATATTCTTTATAGCGTGGATGATAAAGTCCGGAAAAACCAGTTGGAATAAAAATTTTTTTAGTTTTAATTTTATCTAATATTTCCAACATCAAGTCAGTAGCCCATTGTTGAGCGGCAAAATTAGTAATAATATCAAAATTAGAGTTACATAAAAAATCCTGATAACGTTTAATTTCGTTTGTTTCACTTTTATATCCCAAAACAACGTTTCCGGAAATTTTAAACGATTTAATTTTAACGCCATTTAAGTCATTAAAATTTCGATTAGAATGATACGATGTTGCTATTGTTACATCATGACCCAATTTAACTAATTGTTCTGACAGTTGTTTGACAACTTCTTGCATTCCTCCAACTGACGGAGAATATTGTTCAACTGTATGAAGTATTCTCATAATTTATTTTTTTGGGACTGTTGGGAATACTCAAAAGAGCATTCTTGACAATCCCTATACAATAAAGTCATCCCTGGTAAACCAGTATTTATTTCAATTTTTTTATATTTATTATTCCTATGTAGATTAATTAGTTCATTAACAGCTTTCCATGGACCAATATTATAATTAGATTCAGTTGATTGATAAAATGTATCGTGGATCAGTATTGTAGCACTTGGTATTACTGCAATAATCCCTTCTAATTCTCTCTTAACAGATTCATAAGAATGGTCACCATCAACAAAAAATAAAGGCCTAAAATCACTAGAAATATTTTTAATAATTTCCAAAGACTTATTAAGACCATCGCCTTGATGCAAAATTACATTTTTTAATCCTTTTATTAATTTTCCACGTTGATAACCAGGATGTTCAACGTGAGAAATATTATTTGGCAAATCAATAGAGTGTATTTTGATGGGGATATTAAAATATTTTGCTGTTTCATAAAAAATGCGAGCTGATTTTCCGATATGAGTTCCCCATTCAAAAATATGAGTCGGCTTAAAAAAACAAACCGCGGAAACCATCAAACAAACCTCATTCAAAGGAAATGGCCTGAATCCAACAACAGGAATCAATTTTTTAATAACAAAACGAGAAATAGTCCAACTATTAGTTTCAAATTCAGTACAGTTGATATTTTTGGCTGGGTCAAGTTGATTTTTTTTAATTTTATTTATTATTTTTGTAGCATAATTTTTGAGTTTACTTTTTATATATCCTTTAACGGTTTGTGTTAGCTTAAAAAATATTAAACCACGAAAATTTTTATATTGCGAGACAAAGACCATGCCAACATAAAGCTTAATAATATTTTTAAGAATAAAAAAATAATGAATATTGGATGTTTGATTACTGTGTATTCTATAATATACCAGTCCATTATTAACATATTCAAATTGACAGACAGTAGATGCCCGCAACCAAAAATCATAATCTTCAATTGCCATAAATCTTTTTTCTTCTCGAACAAGTCCAATTTTGTCACAAATAGCTTTACGAATAATTACGCTTGAATTAGTAATAAAATTATTTTTGATTAATTCTTTGGTTATTATTCCAGCGTACAATAACTCTTCAGCCAATTTATGATTATGCAAAAAGCTTCTTCTTGAATATACCAATCCAATATTAGAATCATTGAATAGAGGGATTTGTTTAGCTAATTTTTCAGGTAACCAAACATCGTCAGCATCCAGAAACGCTATTAATTCACCCTTAGCATTTTTAATACCGACGTTACGCGCTGATGCAGTACCATTATTTTTTTTCTTTATATAAATAATTTTTCCTAATTCAATATATGAGGCGATAATTTGTTCGGTATTGTCAGTCGAGCCATCATTTATAACAATAATTTCAAAAGGCAAAAGTGTCTGTGTTAAAACAGAATCAATTGCTTCTTTAATATATCGCGCTGAATTATAAGTTGGAATAATAACGCTAATTTTTAATTTATTGCCCATGTTTGTTTCATTTGTTTGTTAAATTTATTTATCCAAACAGAAAATAATCGCTGTTCAGTTTCTGAATTATCAACTAAATAATTTTTAAGAATTTTCTCAGCAATTTGTTCGTATTTTTTCTGATCATATTCCTCTTCTGTTTTCGTAGCTATAATTTCAAAGTTATAAGTATTTTTCCAACTGTTTTTAATAATTTTTATAATATCAAATCCAAACAACATAAGAACTTTTTTTAATCTTTTTGGTGACCATCCTTCAAGATGTATTGCCCAAAAAGCTTCTTGGGATCCAAAGATATGTCTCAAAGCCGCACATTTTGTTCGTTCACTTGAAAAAGGATTTAATACATGAATAGATGATCTGTCAAAATCAGGCACTTCAATTCTAAGAACGCCATCTTTTTTCAACCACGAT
>JAHJAP010000021.1 GCA_018813805.1 Patescibacteria group bacterium | reverse complement strand
TCTAAATTATAATTTAGAAATTATTATTTTACTTTTTCTCTTTTACTTTTTCTTTCACTTCTTCCATAAACTTCTCTTTTTCAATTTCTCTTGTAATCTTCTCTCCCCTGTCTCTAATATTTAATTTACTTGAGGTCATTTCTCTGTCGCCAATCACTAACATATATGGTATTTTTTCACCTATTGCTTTTCTAATTTTGTTGCCAACAGTTTCATCTGATTCATCAACTTCTACTCTAATATTATTTTGCTTAAAATCATTTGCTAATTTTTGGCAATATTCGATATGCGCTTGCCCAACTGAAACTATTTTAACTTGAACAGGAGATAACCAAACGGGAAAAGCGCCTACATAATGCTCAATTAAAACACCGATAAAACGCTCAAAAGATCCAAATAATGCCCTATGCAACATATAAGGTCTTTCTTTTTCGCCCTTATTATTGATAAACGCCATATCAAATCTTTCAGGTAAATTAAAATCAAATTGCAATGTTGAGCATTGCCATTCCCTGTTAATTGCGTCTTTAACTTTAAAATCAAGTTTTGGACCATAAAATACAGCGCCACCCACGTCTTTGCTAATTTTTAAATTTTTTTCAAGAGCAATTTTTTCTAAAATTTTCTCGGTAAAATTCCAACCATCATCAGTCCCTGCATATTTTTTTGATTCAAGACTTTTTACAGATAAATATACGTTTACATCTTTTATCTCAAAGCCAAACGATTTATAAATAAATAAAATAAAATCAACTACTTTTTTTAATTCACTCTCCACTTGATCAGCTTTACAAATAATATGCGCATCATCTTGCGTAAACCCCCTAACTCTGGTTAACCCAAAAAGTTCACCTGTTTTTTCATAACGATATACTGTTCCGCACTCTGCCCATCGCAAAGGTAAATCTCGATATGAACGAGATTTATTTTTAAAAATCTGCACATGGAATGGACAGTTCATTGGTTTTAATAAAAATTGTTCAGAATTTTTAACTTTTTCCTTGCCTTGACTCTCTTTCAATGTTTGGCCAACTTCTAGCGGAGGATACATACTTTCATTATAAAACCCCCAATGCCCAGAAGCTTCCCAAAGAACTCTATTGCCTATATGAGGGCTACGGACAAGCTGGTATCCATTTTTTAAATGCGCTTCATACCAAAAATCTTCAATAATTTTCCAAAGCATCGCTCCTTTTGGGTGCCACAATGGCAAACCAAGCCCAACTACTTCATCAATATGAAAAAGATCTAATTCTTTACTTAATTTCCTATGATCTCTTTTTTCTGCCTCCTCCATCATTTTTAAATAATTATCCAACCCTGCTTTATTGTTAAATGCTAAACCATATATTCTGGTCAACATTTTATTTTTTTCATCTCCACGCCAATACGCGCCAGCTAATTTTTCTAATTTAAAACTGCCTAATTGTATTTGATTGCTGAATTTAATATGCGGACCGCGACATAAATCTTCAAATTCGCCTAGCTTATAATAACTAACAATTTTTTCTCCTTGCTTTTTTAAATCTTTAATCAATTCTTGTTTATAAATCTCTTTATTTTTTTTCTCTTTAGCCAAGGCTTTAACAATGGACAGTTCTGATTTTTCAAATAACAAATTAGCTTTAATAATTTTTTTCATTTCTTCTTCTATCTTTAATAAATCATTTTCGCTAATTTTTACTTTACCAAAATCTATATCATAATAAAAACCATTATCAATACTTGGGCCAATAGCAAATTTAACATTAGGCCATAATTTTGATATAGCCGCTGCCATTATATGAGACAAAGAATGACGTGTAATTTCTAATTTATTATTTTCTTCTGTCATTTTATTCTTTAATTTCTATTTTTATTCTATCAATTAAATTAGGAACTTTTTTAATAAACGATGGTTGAAATTTTATTTCATAACCAGCTATTTCAGGAATATTATTTAAATATTGACTTAATTGTTCGTTAGTTAAACCAAATATTTTATTCTTATCAATTAATTCCGCATCTTTTTTTAAGGTTATTTTTCCAATAAAAGATGTTTTAATTGTTGCTACGCCTTGATTTAAATCAAAATTATCTAAACTATAAGTAACATCTTTCTTGTTAAAATTAATCAACTCCTTATCATCAGCTAAACTGGAAACTAATTTTTGTTTTGCTAATTCAAATATTTTTTCATCAGCAAAAGCTACTACTGTTACCATGGTTTTTATAGTTAAATTAAATTGTTCTTTTTCTTCGCCAACTTTGCTATCTACTTGTTGAGTAAGAGTATTGTTATCTATTTCATAAATAACTTGATCATAACTTTTAAAATCATTATCAATTTGATTCTTTGTTTTGACTACTAAAGCTAGTTTTAAATCATTTGCTGCTTGTTCAATGTCTTTTTGTTCAATGGTTATTTTAACTTTCTCTTTATATTCCATGGCTGTTTGACTTTGACCATAAATCTTGTCTTGCAAGCCAGCCCACAAGCCAGGAATAGTAAATTTAGTTGGACCAACGGCCATTTCTTTGCTAGATTCATCAGCATAAACATCAACTTCAACTCGTCCGCCTGCTGGTACATTAACAGTATTTTTTATTCTAAATAATTTATTATTCGCACTAAATAACCTGGTAGTAGCTGTTAATGGTTGACTTTTATTATGATCATTAATAATTGTTACTTTTCCAATAACTTCTTGACTCAAAATTGTTTTACCAGTTGCTTGATATGTTTTAGATTCAGTTACTTCAACTTGTTTAACAACGCCAGCAGCAACGTCATTGCCTAATGTTACATTTTTTTCTTGATCATAAACATCTATACTTAAATTATCACTAATATTTTCTTGATTAGGAATTAAAACAATTATAACCTTAACTAATGAAAAATAAAAAATTACTCCTACTAATAATGCTGTTAAAATTGTAAAACTAATTGCAATTTTTCTATAAATCCTAATTGGCTTGCTTGATTTAGCAGAAAAAGCAATATCGCTTTTTAAATCAGTAGAATAAGAATTTGTTTCATTATTTAAAACATTTTTTATATGTTTTTTTGCTTTAACTGTTTTTTTTCTTTTTTTTGCCCTAGGCTTTTTAATTAAAATTTCATTATCCACAATCTGGTCAGATAATTGATTATTTTCCTCCATAAATTTTTATATTAATATATTAATAATTAACAACTTTATTTTAACAATTTTTATTATTTTTGTCCAATTAAAATTATTTAAATTTAATTTAATAAATTATTAATAGCCTTAGCTAAAGACTGATCATAAGTAATTGAAAAATCTGTTTCTATTAAATCAAATTTATTAGGCAAAACTAATGATTTAATTTTAAAATACACTTTTGTATCGCCCTTATATTCTAACAACAAATTTTTTAGTTTTATTAAAATCATTGAATTTAATTTACTGTCAATTAAAATATACAGCTTGTCTTTGTCAAATTGTAAATGATTTATTTGTTCCTGCCTTGAAGCTGAATAATTATTTAATGATTTTTCAGCAAAATTATTATTTTTAGTAAATTCAGCTATTACTTTTTTCGCATTATCGCTAGTTAATTCACTAACCTTATTGCATAACAATTTTATTTCTCGATCTTTGTTAGACAATTTGCCTTGACAAATAACAGCTTTGCCGTCTTGCCAAATATTAACAGTTTCTTTTAATAAACTAGGAAACACTAAAACTTCAGCAACGCCTGATGAATCTTCAATTTTTACAAAAAGCATTGATTCGTTGGTGCGAGTAATTATTTTCTGAATTTTAGTAATAATACCTGCGACAAAAATCTGTTGATCAGATACATGTTCATTTATTTTAAAAATTGGCAAAATCAAATTATTAACAAATTTTTTATATTCTGAAAAAGGATGCTCAGTAATATACAAACCTAACAATTCTTTTTCCCAGCCTAACTTTTCTTTTTGTTTTGCTGGCAAAGCATTTTCTAATTTTACTTTATTGTTTAAATTAAAACTAGGAATTTTACCAAACAAACTTTCTTGTTTGCTATTTTTTGTTTTACTAATTTCACGATTAAATTCTAATAAATTTTCAATATTTTTTAACAACTGCCCGCGCTCTCCAAGCTTATCCAACCCACCGCATTTAATCAAACTTTCCAAGGATTTTTTATTTAAATCCTTATCGCAAACTCTTTCTAAAAAATCTGAAATATTTTTAAACATTCCATTATCTTTACGCTCTTTAATTATTGTCTCAGCAATATGATCTCCAATATTTTTTACAGCCTTCAAGCCAAAACGAATAGTCTTATTTTTCTCAATATTTGAAACTATTGCCGTAAAAGATTCAACAGATTGATTAATGTCAGGAGGCAAAACTTCTATTTTCATATGACGACATTCTTCAATTTCAATGGCAATGCGATCGGTATTTTGCTGATCAGCAGTTAAAAGCGCTGCCATAAATTCTGTTGGCCAATGTGATTTAAGATAAGCAGTTTGATAACCAATCAAGGCATAGCAAACTGCGTGACTACGATTAAAACCATAGCCAGCAAATGGCTCAATAAAAGAAAAAATTTTCTCAGCCAGTTGGCTAGCAATACTTTTCTTAACACAACCATCTACAAATTTTTCTTTTTGTTCAACTAACAATTTTGGTATTTTTTTACCAACAGCTTTTCGTAAAATATCAGCTTCAGCCATTGTAAAACCTGCTAAATCACGAGCAATTTGCATTATTTGTTCTTGATAAATAGCAACTCCGTAAGTTTTAGCTAAAATTGGTTCAAGTCTAATGTGCAAATAAGCAGGCTTCTTTTTGCCATGCTTGCCCATAATATACTCCTGAATCCATTCCATTGGACCTGGCCGATAAAGAGCTACCATAGCAATAATATCTTCAAATTCTGTTGGTTTTAATTCACGCAAATAACGTTTCATGCCGCTAGACTCAAATTGAAAAACTCCAGTAGTTTCACCTTCTTGAAACAGTTTATAAGTTAAATTATCATCTAATGGAATTTTGTTAATATCAATTTCCAGTCCGCAAGTATTTTTAATAATTTTAATAGTTGATTCAATAATAGTTAAATTTTTTAATCCTAAAAAATCCATTTTCAAAATACCTAGCTCTTCTACTGAATGAAGCGGGTATTGAGAAACAATAGTTCTATCTGATGATGAGGCATATTGCAATGGTACATGTTCGGTTAATAATTCCTTGGCAATAATTACTCCGCAAGCATGCGTAGAAGCATGTCGCGCCACTCCCTCTAATTGTTTGGCATAATCAATAATTTTTTTAGCAATATCTTCATTTTTATAAATATCTTTAAGTTCGCTAACAGCTTCCAACGCCTGATCTATTTTAGAAAACATAGGGATCATTTTAGCTAATTTGTCACAATAATCATAGGGATAATTCAAAACTCGACCAACATCTCTTATTGATGCCCTAGCCGCCATGGTACCAAAAGTAATAATTTGCGCTACATGATCTTTCCCGTACTTATCCTCAACATAACGAATAACCTTATCACGCCCAGTATCAGCAAAATCCATATCAATATCAGGCATAGAAACACGATCAGGATTTAAAAAACGTTCAAATAACAAATTGTATTTTAAAGGATCTATGTTGGTAATATTTAACAGATAACAAACCAACGAGCCAGCAGCTGAGCCACGACCAGGACCAACAATAATTTTATTGTTTTTTGCCCAATTAACAAAATCAGCTACTATTAAAAAATATGAAGACCAACCCATTTTTTTAATAACAGATAATTCATAATCTAGTCTTTGTTTAATTTCCAAGCCAACTTCTTGATAACCAACGCCATAACGTTCTATTATCCCTTTTTTGCTCCATTCTTCTAAATAACTATCACGATCATAATTTTGTGGTACTGAAAAATAGGGCAATTGTATTTCATTTAATTTTATTTCTAAATTACATTGTTCGGCAATTTTCACTGTGTTGGCAAACGCCTCGGGTATATCTTTAAAAGCTTCTAGTATTTTTTGATTACCATAAAAGGCAAAATTTTCACCTATCATAGTCATTCGATCACGATCTTCCTTTTTTTTCTTTGTTTGCAAGCACAATAAAATATCTTGCGCTTCATCATCATTTTTTGTTAAATAATGAATATCATTAGTAACAACAAGCGGAATATTTAATTTTTTGCTAAATTTTATTAATTGTTGATTAACTTTAATTTGAGCTGAATAATTAGGATGGTGCTGCAATTCTAAATAAAAATTTTCTTGCCCAAAAAGTTTCTGATATTCCAATAATCTTATTTCACATTTTTCTAATTTATCAGCCACTATTAATCTTGGTATTTCTCCAGCCAAACAAGCTGTTAAAGCAATTAATCCATCCTTATGTTTAATTAAGGTTTCCCAATCAATTCTTGGTTTATAATAAAAACCTTCTAAATGAGCAATTGTAGTTAATTTTATTAAATTTTTATAACCAGAAATATCTTTAGCCAAAAGAACTAAATGATAATTTCTTTCCTCTGATCTACTATTTTTATTAAAACGTGATTCTGGCGCCAAATACATTTCAACGCCAATAATCGGCTTAATTCCAGCCTTTTTACATTTTTGGTAAAATTCAATTGCGCCATACATAACTCCATGATCAGTCAATGCGATACAAGGCGAATTGTTTTCTTTAACAGCGCCAATTAAATCATCAATTTTAATTAAACCATCTAAAAGCGAATAATGTGAATGAGTATGAAGATGAATAAAATTCATAAAATTTTTTAAAGGAAATAAGGCAAGAAAATTTTTCTTGCCTTATTTAATGTCTACACAGCACAAGCGCATGACTCTTTATTGCAAGAAAATTCCCTGAAATTCTTGGACTTAATTCTGTCACATATTTTAATGTTTGAACGTGGTCTATACGGACATTCATTAGATAATAAAATCCTTCCATTGCCTTTTTCTTCAATTTTTATTCTCCAGTTTTTATTTTCATTTGCCTGAGCCATAATCCCCTCCTTTTTTATTATTTTTTTAAAAAGAACAAATTTATTTTTTCAAAGCAATGTATCTGACAATTTTGGTTATATCTCTTTCAATTTTGCTTAACTTTAATCTTAACCTAAAAATTAAATAAAACAAAACCGCAATACTTAAATAAAGCAAGCTATCAATACCAGAGGCAGTAAAACCAAAGCCAGCCACTATCTTATCTAACCATTTTAAAAAAATAATAGCAATACCTGCAAAAATCCAAAAAAACAACCAAAAAACAAATTCCACAATAGCAATTTGTTTTTTTTGCTTTTGCCAAAATAAACGAGCGACAAAAAAAGCAATAATTATTAAAGCTAGTATTTGTTGAATCATATATAAAAAATAATTTTTTACTTATTGAGTCTATCGCCGAATACTCTTTTGAATATAAAATTTCAAATTTTTATTTTAAAATAAGTTTTGCAACCATCTCAATTTGTTTTTGCCAATTAAATTCTTTAAGCGCACGTTGCCTGCCTTGCTCGCCTAATTTATGTCTTAAAAGTGGATCTTTTGCTAATTTAATAATTGCATCAATTAATTGCTGATTTTTTTCTGAATCAACTAATAAACCATTTAAACCATTAATTACAGCATCGCCCACTCCCCCGCTTTGACCAGCAATAACGGGCTTGTTTGCTAAATTAGCTTCTAAATAAACTATACCAAATCCTTCAAAATCACCATTAATATTTATTGAACGCATAACAAAAATATCGCTTAAATTCATCCATGCATTTTTTTCTTGATCATCTGCATTAGTAATTATAATAACTTTGTTAACTAATTTCAAGTCATCAATTTTTGCTTGTAAACTACCAACTTCTACTCCATTGCCAATGATAATATAAATTAAATTAGGAACTTTTTTTAAAACTTCATGCAAACACTCTATAACTTTATCAAATCCTTTTCTTTTAACCAGCCTCCCAACAGACAATAAAATTAATTTACTTTGTAAACTATATTTTATTTTTAATTGAAGTTCAAGTTGCGGCAAACGAGTTGTAAAATCTTCTATTCCAGGATTAATTATGTTAATTTTATTTTTAATTTCTTGACAAAAATTTTGAGCCAAATCAGCAGCACAACTATTAGCGCAAATTATTTTGTTTGAATTTTTTAAAATAATTTTTGTTATCCATCTTTTTCTTGGTTGTTTAATTGCAAAAGTAAAATCCATGCCATGCAAAAAAACAGTATATTTTATTTTAATTACTTTAGAAATTAAATAAGTTACAATTCCCAATGGTAAGATTTGACCAACTAAAACATTATTTATTTTTTCTTGCTTAATAACTTTCCATAATTTTAATAAAGCTGGCAACCACTTTAAAATAAATAAACGCTTGCTAATTAAATTATCATCATTGTTATTAAGAACAAAAATATCACCAACTTTTAATTTTGCTTTTGGCCAATATTTAATCAGATTGCTATAATAATTAGCAACACCGCCATAAAATGGCGGATATTCCAAAGTAAAAAGTAAAGTTTTCATATTTTTTTAACAAATGAATAATAAAGAAAAAATAAACTGTTATTAAATGCTCTTTTAAGGGTCTGTCGCCGAATACTCTTTCGAGTATAAAATTTAACGACAGTTCCAAATACTTAAAAAATCTTCTTTTTTAAAACCCCCCAAAAGAAAAAGAATAGCAAAATATATTAATCCACCCAAAATTATTGTTACAAAAATATTTAATAAATTTTTTAAATATAAAATAACTAAAACCATAATTAAGGTTGCTAAAATTACTTTTACAAAAACTTTTAAAATAACCCTTGGACGATAATTAATAATTTTTGGTACCCAATAAAATCCTAATATTAGCATTAACATATTTGTTATTAAAACAGTAATACTTGCTCCTACTGCTTGCAATTTTGGTATAAGAATAATATTTAAAATCACACTAACCACCACAGTAATAGCCATATTAATTGTATTAATTTTCTGCTTATCGCAAGCATTAAGCAACGCGCCAACAGGATAACCAACAAACATAAAAATAATTGCCAACATATTAATTTCCAAAGGCAAAATTGCTTTATCAAAACCTGATTTAAATAAAAGAATTACTTTATCAGCTAAAACAGCAATGCCGATTGCTATTGGCAAGGATATAATAATCAAATAATTCATTGCTCGTTCAAAAGTAATAACTAATTGCTCACGATTATTTTGCCAATAAACGCTCATTGCTGGATAAAGCGAGGCAACAAAAGCTAATGGTAAAAACTGCAAAGCAAAAATAATTTTAAAACTAATTTGATAAAAACCAACATGCTCATTTCCAGCTAAAGATGATAATAAAACAGAATCTAAATAAATATAAATTCGCTGAAAAATAGCAAACAAAGCAAACGGAATAGTAATTTTAACTAATAATTTAGCTAAATGACTATCAAATAATGGCAATAAACTTAATCCCCATTTAAAATAAATTAAAAAGCTTGAATAAATAAAATTAAAAGTACTAGCAACAACCAAACCACTCATTAACCAAATTATTCCTAAATTCATTTTTAAACTAATTAATCCTACAGATAAAATTATAAATTGAAAAATAACTGAAGCAATGCTTTCAAATAACAAATTATGAAATCCACGAATAACACCAAAAAAGGTCATAGTAAAAGAATCCAACACCATAGAAATAGCTGATAAATAAATAAGTTGTTGAATAATTTCAGAATATCCTGAACTTTTAACTAACATTATAACAACTAACCAAACCAAAGCAGCCAGCGGTAATTTAATAGCCATAATAGTACTTAATATCTTTTGCGTCTGTTCTTTTGTTTTAGCAACCTCTCTAGTCAAAACACTAGTTAACCCTAAGTCAATTAAAGTGGCAAAAATAGTGGTAAAAGAAATAGCAAAATAATATTTACCCAAATCTTCTGGTCCTAAGGCTCTAGCAATTAAAACAAAATAAGTAAAAGAAATGATTTTTTGTAAAATCAACGCAAAAGTAAAATAAGAAGTATTTTTTGCTATATTAGTTATTTTTTCAGTCATAACATTATTCTAACATAAAAAATTTTATAAAAAAAGAAGGCGCGCTATTATAAAATTAAAGTTATAAAAATGTTATAATAAAAAATTATTTTACAAAAATTTCTTGACAATTTGGCATGATAAGCAAAATATGATAAAATATAAACAAATATTTATGGTCTGTCGCCGAATACTCTTTCGAGTAGAAAATTTCAAATTTTTAGGAAATTTTTTTAAAAAGTTTTGAGGGAATATGGTTATATTAGCGAAAAAGTTTTT
>JAHJAP010000020.1 GCA_018813805.1 Patescibacteria group bacterium | reverse complement strand
TTAATTTTATTGAAAGTAGATTCTTAAATCGTTTATTGCCATTATTTGCGCCATTAATTGTTTTTATTTTGTTGGAAATATTTTTTTTCTTCCCAAAAACAATATATGTAATTTTAATATTAGTTAATTTTGTTATTTTTTTTACATTATGGCAAATAGCAAAAGCTAGTAATATTGATAAGCGATGGTGGAATTTTTTGATTTTACCAGTAATAATGTCATCTGCGATTATTGTTTATTCTATATTTTTGAAAAATAAAATTTTTATTCAGCTATTTTTCATTACTGATATTATTTTATTATATTTTTATTTGCAGTGTATTTATTATTATTTGCTTAATCCAGCTATTTATAAAATTTTTAGTATTGAAAATATTTCATTTTATAGCAATTTTTTTGCCTTTTTTCTTTTTTCTGTTGTTATTTATGGCTTACAATCATTTCTTAATACGCCAATTTGGTTGCTTGAGCTTGCCATATTGGTAATCAGCATTTTAATGGTTTATCAAATAACTTGGGCTAATAAAATTGACTTTAATAAAAGTATGCCTTATATTTTTATTTGTTGTTTGGTTTTGGTTGAATTGTCTTGGTCTATTTTTTTTCTGCCTTTTAATTATAATATTGCTGGTTTTATTTTGGCTATTTTTTACTATATTTTAGTTGGCTTAGTTAAAGACCATTTACTTGGCGGATTAGACAAAAAAACAGTAAAAACGTATTTAGGTCTTGGTTTAATAAGTTTATTTTTAATTTTATTAACAGCTCAATGGATATAATGGGTCTGTCGCCGAATACGGTATTCGGCGACAGACCCATAATAACTTTTTTAAAAAATGAAAAATAATAATTTTTTAATAATAATTAGTTTGGCTGTAATTTTTGGATTAGCAGCTGGTTTAGTCGGGGGATTGATTGCTAGAATTTACATTTTGGATAATTTTTATAATATTCCATTTTTTGGAGAAATAGATTTGTCTTGCGAATATAATAATCAAAGAGTTGTTATTCAAGGCGCTAAAAAAGTTATAGTTGAACAAAATATTAAAATTAATGAAACAATTGATTTAGCCAACAAAAGTTTAGTTGGTATTTTTAAAAAACAGCTAATAACTAAAACTAATTTAACAACAAATTTTAATTTGAATAATTATTATCAATCTGAGCAAAATATTGGACAAGGAGTGGTTATTACTAGCGACGGCTGGATAGTAACTAATCTGCAAATGGAGGCAATAAGCAAGTCAACAAATTATGTTGTAATAACTAAAGATAAAAAAATTTATTCTGTTGATAAAATTATTAAAGATAATTTAACATCATTTAATTTTATTCATGTATCGACAAAAGATTTGTCAGTAAGAAAATTTGCAGTTAGCGAAGAAATAAATAATGGCAATTTGGTTATTGCTTTAAATTGGAACAACAACGTTTGGTTGTCTTCTATTGTTAATCAACAAAGTAAAAATACAAAATTAATTAATTCTAGTGATAATTTTACAAAAGAACTTGTGCTAGATAATCAATTTGGAAAAGAATTAGGAGGAGTGATTTTATTTAATTTAGCAGGAGATATTGTGGCTTTAACTGATAACAAGGGGATTATTAGACCGATTAATCAATTAACAGGAGCAATTAACAGTTTATTAAATTATAAAGAAATTAAACGCGCTAGTTTGGGTGTAAATTATATTGATTTAAAGTTTTTGATTTTGTCTGATAATTCTGTCTTGAATGATAATTATTTTAAGAATGGAGCAATTATTAGCAAAGAGCCAAACAATACAGCAGTAGTTAAAAACAGTTCAGCTTATTTAGTTGGTTTAAAAGAAAATGATATTATTATTTCTGTTGATGATTTAGAATTAAATGAAAAAAATAATTTGACTGATATTATTCAGCAACATATTGCTGGAGATAAAATTAGCGTTGAATATTTGAGAAATAAAGAAAAAAAACAAGTTGAAATAATTTTAGGACAATTAAAATAATTATAATACTTTAACTGCATAGAACTGTCGTTCCTGTTTAAAGACAGTTTTATTTATTTTATGCTATAATTAAAACAGTATATATGCATATAAGATCTATTAGACAAATAAAAAATTTAAGCAATAAAACAGTCTTTTTAAGAGTGGACTTTAATGTTCCTTTGGAAGATGGTTTAATTAAAGATGATTATAAAATTATAGCAACTTTGCCAACAATTAAATTTTTATTGCAGCATAAATGTTCTTTAATTATTGCTACTCATTTAACCCAACCGTTGGACAATAAATTTACTCTTTCTACCACCCTTGTCATGGGGGATGAGAAAAAGGCTTCTGTTAGGCCTATTGCAGAGAGGCTTAGCAAGTTATTAGATAAAAAAGTTAATTTTATTAATGATTGTTGCGGTAAGTTAGTTATTGAGGCTGTTGCTAAATTAAAACCAGGTGAAATTTTATTTTTAGAAAATTTGCGTTTTCAAAATAAAGAACAAGAAAATAATGAAAAATTTGCTAAACAACTAGCTGATTTAGCTGATATATATGTTAACGACGCTTTTGCTGTTTGCCACCGTTATCATGCATCAGTTAGCGCTATTAAAAAATATTTACCCGCTTACGCAGGTTTGCTTTTAGAAAAAGAGATTACAAATTTAAATAAAATAATTAAACCAACAAAGCCATTGATTTCAATTATTGGCGGTGTTAAAATAAAAACCAAGATAGTGTTAATAAAAAAATTACTTAAAAAATCTTATTATTTATTAATCGGTGGAGCATTAGCTAATAATTTTATTGCTGCTCATGGTTTTGAAGTTGGTTGTTCAATTACTGATCAAGCTAGCATAAAAATTGCTACTGAATTAAAAAATAATAAAAAAATTATTATACCAACAGATGTTATTGTTAGTAATAAAAAAAATAATGGGAAAGTAGTTGTTAAAAACATTGATCAAATTAATAAAAAAGATATAATTTTAGATATTGGACCAAAAACCATTAAACTTTACGCTAATTTTATTAAACTTGCTAAGACGCTTATTTGGAATGGACCAATGGGTTATTTTGAAAATGAACATTTTAAACAAGGCACCTTGGCTATTGCTAAATTAGTAGCAAGTCAATCTACTGGTAAAACCTTTGGTGTTGTAGGAGGAGGTGAAACCTTGGAAGCTTTAAAAATGACAAAAATGATTAATAATGTTGATTGGGTATCAACTGGCGGAGGAGCCATGTTAACTTATTTAAGCGGCGTGAAAATGCCTGGATTAAAGGGAATTATATAATAAAATACAACAGGAGGTATAGGAGACAATGAAGAATAATAATGGCAAGGGACTCTATGAAATAGGCGAATA
>JAHJAP010000019.1 GCA_018813805.1 Patescibacteria group bacterium | reverse complement strand
TAATAACAATAATTAAAATAATTAATTAATGGGTCTGTCGCCAAATACTCTTTCGAGTAGAAAATTTCAAATTTTTAGGAAATTTTTTTAAAAAGTTTTGAGGGAATGTGGTTATATTAGCGAAAAAGTTTTTGACAAAATTTACAAAAATTTGGAATTTTATACCGAATACGGTATTCGGCGACAGACCAAATACTACATGAAAATAAAAATAATTTTTTTATTCTGTTTTGTTCTTATTCTGTTTTTTGGAATAAATCAAGTTTTGGCTAATGCTTTTAATCCTAATAATATTATTAGTGATTTTGAAATACTTGATTATACTTCAATGAATTTAAATGATATTAAAAAATTTTTACAAAATAAAAATAGTTATTTAACTAATTACTCCTGCATTGATCCTGATAAAAAAACAATGAGCGTGCCGGAAATAATTTACGATAGAGCTATTAATAACAAAATCAGTCCCAAATTGATTTTAGTTTTATTACAAAAAGAACAAAGCTTGATTGAAGACAACAATCCTAACCAAAAACAGCTAGACTGGGCAACTGGCTATGGCTGTCCAGATAATGCATCTTGCAATCAACGTTGGCAAGGATTTTGGAAACAAATTAATAGCGCTTCTTTGCAATTTCGCGATTATATGGACAACCCACATCTTTACGCTTATAAAGCAAACAATACTTATACTTTTACCAATCCTTATGGTACTATTAATAAAGAACCAGTTTTAGTTACTCCTGAAAATCAAGCCACTGCCGCTCTTTATAATTACACTCCTCATGTTTATAATGGCAACTATAATTTTTACAAGTTATGGCAGCGTTATTTTACTAATAACTATTTTGATGGTTCATTACTGCAAGCTCAAGGCGAACAAGATATTTGGTTAATACAAAATAACAAAAAAAGGTTATTTGCAAACAAAAGCGTTTTAATTTCACGTTTTGATATTAATAAAATAATTCAAATTAATAAAGCTGATTTAGATAAATTTGAAACAGGAACTTCAATTAAATTTCCCCAATATTCTTTAATTAAGTCTCCGCGTGGCACAATATTTCTTTTAGTTGATAACAAAAAACGCGGTTTTACTAGTAGTAAAGTATTTCGCAAAATGGGTTTTAATCCAACAGAAGTGTTAAATGCTAGCTGGGATGATATTAATGCTTATGCTGATGGCTTACCACTTACTGCAACATCAACTTATCCAACAGGTGCTTTGTTACAAGACACAAAAACTGGAGGAGTTTATTGGGTTATTGAAGGCACCAAAGCGCCCTTAATAGATAAAATATTTTTAACAACTAAATTTAATAAAAAGAAAATAATCAAAGCAACCACCAAGGAATTAGCTAATTACAAAAAAATTGCTCCAATACTTTTTGATGATGGCGAATTATTAAAATCCAATATTTCTTCGGCAATTTATGTTATTTCTAATAATAAAAAACGATTAATAACTTCAAATGAAATTTTTAAACAAATTGGTTATAAATTAGAAAATATTATTACTGTTACGCCAAAAATTTTATATTTATACCCCGAGGGCAAACCAATTACTGAGATTATTAATGAAAATATAACTTAATGGGTCTATCGCCAAATACCATATTCGGCGACAGATCCTTAATAAAATAATTTATTTTATGTCTATAATTTTTTCTGCTATTGTTCCTCATCCGCCAATATTAGTTTCTACTATTGGCAAAGAAAACACTAAAAGATTAAAAGCAACTATTGCTTCTTACCAAAAACTTGAAAATGATTTATATGCCGCTCAAATTGATACATTGTTGATTATTTCTCCTCATGGTCAATTGCAATCAGATTCATTTGTTATGAATTTAAGCCCTGAATATAATATAAACTTTGAAGAATTCGGCGACTTTTCCACTAAATCTAAAATCAACGGCGATATTGGTTTAGGTTATAAAATTCGCGAAAGCATGGAAACCAAAATGCCATTACAATTAATTACTGAAACTAATTTAGACTATGGCTCAGCTATCCCAGTTTATTTTTTAACTAAGCATCTACCGCAATTAAAAATTATTCCCATTCATTATTCTGGATTAGATCTAAACTCGCATTATAATTTCGGACAACTATTAAAACACGAATTATTAATTAATAAAAATCGAGTGGTTGTTATAGCTTCTGGCGATTTATCGCATTGTTTAACTAAAAATTCTCCTGCTGGTTATAATGTTAATGGTAAAAAATTTGACGAAAAATTAATTGAATATTTAAAACAAAATAAAATTAAAAAAATTCTATCTTTAGATCAAGAATTTATTTCTAGCGCCAGTGAATGCGGACTAAAATCAATTGTTATTCTTTTAGGAATCTTAAACGACATTAAATATCAAACACAGCTTTTATCATATGAAGCGCCATTTGGCGTTGGTTATTTAACAATGAGTTTCAAATTATAATTGGGTCTGTTAATTAATTTAAAAAAATACCGCCATTGCTGACCTGTTTGACAAAGCTCTTTTGTGTCATTAAAACAAGTCATAACTACTACCCGAGAATTCTCTTTACAAATTTTAAAAACTGAATTTCTTTTATTGTTAGGAATTGATAATTCACGAATAATTTGCAAAGCTAAATCCTGCCACTGATAAGTTGGTGGTTTTTTTGACTTTAAATTAAATAAATCGCTTAATTTTTCTAATCCTTTATTTTCTGACATAATTGTATTATATCATTTTAAACTGCCCTTGTTAATCCATATTAAATTATGTTATATTAAATTTACTCTTAATGGGTCTGTCGCCGAATACCGTATTCGGCGACAGACCCATTAAAGGCTTATCTGGAATATGGTGTTCTAATTTAATAATTTTATGATAAAAATTTTACCAATAATAATTGCGCCAAATCCAATTTTAAGAAAAAAATCAATTGAAATTGATTTTAAAAAAATATCTATTGATAAAATAAAGAAGCTTTGCTCTGCTATGTATGCAACTATAATAAAAGCAGATGGTGTTGGATTAGCAGCTCCGCAAATTGGAAAAAATATTCAATTGATTGTTTTACATACTCAAAATGGACAACTTAATTTTTTAAATCCTAAAATAATTAAAAAATCTTGGACAAAAATTTTGGATAATGAAGGTTGTTTGTCAGTACCAGAAATTTATAGCCAAGTAAAACGATATAAAAATATCACATGTCAATATTTTGATGAAACTGGTAAAAAATTAATTTTAAATGCTGAAGGACTTTTAGCAAGGGTTATTCAACATGAAATTGATCATTTAAACGGTATTTTATTTATTGACAAAGCGATAAAAGCTAAAAATTATGGATAATGAAAAAAAAATTCGCGTTATTTTTATTGGAACACCAGGCTTTGGCATTCCAACTCTTAAAGCTTTAAATAAAGATAATTACTTTGAAATCATTGCTGTTATCACCCAGCCTGATGTGTTTGTTGGCCGTCATAAAACACTAACTTCTTCATTAATAAAAGTTGTTGCCCAAAAATACAATTGGTTAATTTTTCAACCAATAAAAATAGAAAAAATTGCTGAACAAATAAAAGCGCTTGAACCTGACATTATTGTGGTTATTGCTTATGCACAAATTTTACCTGAAAAAATTCTTAATATTCCTAAATATGGCTGCATAAATTTACATGGCTCTCTTTTGCCTAAATATCGTGGCGCAGCAGTAATTCAGGCTGCGATTCTAAATAATGACAGCCAAACTGGTTTAACTATTATAAAAATGAACAAAGACTTAGATAGTGGACCAATTTTAGCGCAAATTGCCATTCCTATTAATACTAACGACACTTATGACTCGCTTTATAATAAACTGTCTAATATTGCTCCTGATTTTTTTATTAATACTTTAAAAAAATATATTCAAGCAGAAATTATACCTCAAACGCAAGATGAAACAAAAATTAGCTATGTAAAACAAATAAACAAAAACGATGGATTAATCAATTGGGATGAAAAAGCTGAAAAAATAGAAAGATTAGTTCGAGCAATGACTCCTTGGCCATCAGCATGGACTTGGTGGAATGGCAAACAATTAAAAATCATTGCTGTGCAAAATAAATTAATTGAAATCAATGCTTACAAGCCAGGCAAAACCTTTATTTATAATCGCGGGTTAGCTGTTCAGTGTGGTCAAAATGCTTTAATAATCAATAAACTTCAACTTGAAGGAAAAAAAGAATTAACCAGTGAAGAATTTTTGCTAGGCC
>JAHJAP010000018.1 GCA_018813805.1 Patescibacteria group bacterium | reverse complement strand
TTTTGTATTTTTATGATTGAGATAAAAAATTTAACTAAAAAAATTGATCAAAATATTATTTTAAATAATATTAATTTTTCTGTTAAAAAAGGCGAGGTGTTGGGGTTTTTAGGACCAAATGGCGCTGGTAAAACCACTACAATGAAAATTATCACCTCATTTTGGTTGCCAACTTCAGGAACTATAACAATAAATGGAATAGATGTAACAAAAGATTCTTTGGCTACTAGAAAAAGAATCGGTTATTTGCCAGAAACTGTTCCTTTATATGAAGAAATGAAGGTTTTTGAATATTTGAAATTTGTTGCGGAAATTCGCGGTTTATCTGATCATAAAACAAAAAAAAGAATAAAAGAAGTTAATGAATTATGCGGTTTAACCAAGGTAATTTGTCAACCAATAGAAGAATTGTCTAAAGGCTATCGCCAACGACTTGGTTTAGCTCAAGCAATTATTCATGAACCTGATATTTTAATATTAGACGAACCAACCACTGGCTTAGATCCTAACCAAATTGTGGAAATTCGTAATTTAATTAAAAAAATTGGCAAAGAAAAAACAGTAATTTTTTCAACGCATATTTTAAGCGAAGTTAGCGCGACTTGCGATAGAATAATAATTATTAATCGTGGCAAAATTGTTGGTCAAGGCAGTTCTGCTGATTTGGCAGCTAAGGTAGGAGCAAAAGAAATGATTTATGTTAAAATTAAAGGATCAAAAGATGCTGTGTTTAATAAATTAAAAAGCATAGAAGGTGTTCTAAGTATTGAAATTAAAGACAAAGAAGCAGAGAATATTTATGGCTATGAAATAGAATCAAAAGTAGGAATTGATTTGCGTGAATTATTGTCAACAACAGTTATAAATAATAACTGGGGTATTTTAGAGTTTAATAAAAAATTAATAGATCTAGAAGATGTTTTTAAAAAATTGACAAAATAAATTTATTATTTTTAAAACTTATTATGAATAAAAAATATTTCAACATTATTTATACATTATTTAAGAAAGAATTAATGGACTATTTTAATTCCCCGATTGCTTATGTTTTTATTGGTGTATTTTTGGTTGTTGGTAATTGGTTATTTTTTAAT
The DNA here is from genome assembly GCA_018813805.1 of Patescibacteria group bacterium. Classification (GTDB taxonomy): domain Bacteria; phylum Patescibacteriota; class Patescibacteriia; order Patescibacteriales; family GWC2-42-12; genus JAHJAP01. The sequence continues at coordinate 4,234 of JAHJAP010000018.1, read as the reverse complement.
TATTTTTTTCTTATTGGACAAGCTAATTTGCGTAGTTTTTTTACTTTATTGCCATGGATTTTTTTGTTTTTATCTCCTGCTATTACAATGCGTTTGTGGGCAGAAGAGAAAAAGAGTGGCACAATAGAATTTTTGTTAACTTTGCCAATTACTAATTGGCAAGTTGTTTTAGCTAAATTTTTTAGCGCTCTTTGCTTTTTGTTTATTAGTTTAATATTAACGATTACTTTGCCTATTACTGTTTCTTTTTTAGGTAATTTGGATTTAGGGCCTGTTTGCGGTGGTTATTTAGGGGCTTTATTTTTAGCAGGAGCTTATCTGTCTTTGGGTTTGCTTATTTCTAGTTTAACTAAAAATCAAATTATTGCCTTTGTTTTGGGTTTAGTTGCTTGTTTTACTTTTTTTATGATAGGCGCTGATTTTGTTGTAACTGGCGCTCCGCAATTTTTAGCTCCAACTATGAAATTTTTAGGTTTGGGTAGTCATTTTGACAATGTTTCTAGGGGCATAATAGACACTAAAGATATTATTTATTATTTTTCTTTTATTTTTCTTTTTCTTTGGCTAAACGTTAGAGTTATTGAAAATAGAAATTGGAAATAAAATTTAAACAAATTATGAAGTTTAATAAAAAATTTTTAAAAACTACTGATTTAAGTTTAATTGTAATAATAGTTATTGGAATTTTAATTGTGATTAATTTTTTATCTTATCAAATATCTTATCGCTGGGATTTGACTCAAAATAAAGATTATTCAATTTCTCAAACAAGCAAAAAAACTGTTAATAATTTAACTGATGTGGTAAACATTAAAGCTTATTTTTCAACTAATTTACCTGTTCAATTTGTTAATTTAAGACAAGAAGTGGGGGATGTTTTGGATGAATATATTAATTATTCTGGCAATAAAGTTAAAGTTGAATTTATTGATCCAAAAAAAGATGAAGTAATTATTCGCGAACTTTATAGTTTGGGTATTCCGCAATTGCAATTTAACGCATTAGAAAATGATAAATATCAAATAATTAATGGTTATTTAGGAATGGTTATTAAATATGGAGATAAACAAGAAATTATTCCAATGATTCAAGATACTAATAATTTAGAATATCAAATAACCTCAGCTATTAAAAAAGTAACTAGCGAGAAATTAGCAGTTATTGGCATTTGGCAAGGCAATGACAGTCTTAACACAGAAAAAGAAATTAATTCAGCGTATAAAAAATTAGTTGAATTATATGAAGTTCAATTAATTAATTCTGAAAATGATCAGCAAATTCCCGTTGAAGTAAGCACCTTAATTATTATTGGACCTAAGGAAAAATTTTCTGATAATCAATTAAAGAAAATTGATTCATTTGTTATGCGCGGTGGCTCTTTAATGATATTGTCAGGCGGTGTAAAAATTGGCCAGAATTTAACAGCAGAAAAAAATGATGTTGGTTTAAATAAACTTATAGAAAGTTATGGAGTTAAAATAAATAATGATTTAGTGTCAGATATTCATAGCGGTTTTGCTTCTTTTACGCAAGGTTTTTTAAGTTTTACAACCAATTATCCGCTTTGGCCTAAGATTATTAAAAGTGGTTTTGATCAAAATAATGCAGCAGTTGCTAAACTGGAAAGTATAATTTTGCCATGGACAAGCAGTTTAACAATTTTTCCAGAAAAAGTTAAAGATAGCAAAATTTTTTATTTAGCTAAAACAACTGATCAGGCTGTTGCGCAAAGTGAAAATTTTGTTGTAAATCCTCAGTCTGAATTAAGAGCTAATGGAAAAAAAGCTCAATATAATTTGGCAGTGGAAATTGTTGGAAAATTTAATAGCGCTTTTGGTCAAAATAATTCTTCATCAAGTCCTAGTCGTTTAATAGTAGTTGGCAATAGTGAATTTATTTCAGATAGTTTTTTGCGTAATAATATTGATAATTTATTATTTTTTCAAAATTTAACAGATAGCTTAAGCTTAGATGAAAATTTAATTAATATTAGATCAAAAGGAATTGTTAATAGGCCTATTAAGGAATTATCAGACAATATTAAAATTGTTGTAAGATATGCCAATGTTTTTGGTTTAACTATTATTGTAATGCTGTTTGGATTAATTAGATATTTTTTACGCCGTAGAAATAGATTTATTGATGAATTATAAATTAATATTATAGACATAGATTGTTACAAAATTTATTTTGCAACGATCTTACAATATTTTATGAATAAAAAAACTTTAATTTTAGGTGGAGTTTTAATAATTTTAATTATTGTAGCCTATGTTTATCAAGGACCATTAAAGCAATGGCAAAATAATTTGAATAAACCATTAAATTTTTTAGTTGATTTAAAAATTGATAAAATTAATAAAATTGAATTTGTTAAAAATAATATTACAACAGGCCTTAGTAAAGAGGATGATAAATGGAAAATTATTGGAACTAAAAATTTTTACGCTGAATCGGGATTGGCTGATAATTTATTAAAAAAATTAGAGCAAGTTGGTAAGGGCAAGTTAGAGTTAGTGAGCAATAATAAAGAAAAAAAGGCTGATTTTGAAGTTGATAACAAGGGTGTGAATTTAAAATTATATATTGACGATAATAAAATTGTTGAGTTTGTTATAGGTAAATTAAGTAGTGATTTTTTTAGCACTTATATTTCTATGTCAGATCAACCTATTACTTATGCTGTTAAAGAGGATTTGCAAAGTTTTTTTAGTAAAACAGATTGGCGCGATTTAACTATTTTTTCTTCTGATAAATCTAAAATTTCTAAATTAAGATTTCAATATCCTGATCGCCAATTTACTTTAGAAAAAAATAAAACAGATTGGGTAGGCGTATTACCGAAAAAATTTAGCATTAAACAAGACAAAATAGATAAGGTTTTGGATATTATGTCTAATTTAAAATCAGTTTCTATTCCTGAGCAAAGCTATGATAATACTGGTTTAAATAAAAATTTAATTATTATCGAAGTTAATGGAGATGAGATTAATAATACGATTATGGTGGGACTGGCAAATAAAGAAGGTTTTTATTATGCTAAAAAAAGTGATAGTGATAATATTTATTTAATAACCAAAGAACAACGCGATGAGCTAAATAAAACAATCGGACAGCTAAAATAAAATTTTAAATTTTATGCAATACGATGTTATTACTATTGGTGGAGCAACCGAAGATATTATATTCTATACTAAGGAGGGTATATTGATTGATAATAAACAGAATTTAACTAAACAAAAGTTATTGGCCTTTGAATATGGCGCTAAAATAAAAATTGATAAAACTTTTTTTGGTTTTGGCGGAGGAGGAGCTAATACAGCTGTTAGTTTTTCTCGTTTTGGTTTTAAAACAGCTGTTTTAACAGCAATTGGCGATGATGATAGGGGGCAAAAAATTATTAATAATTTTGAGAAACAAAAAGTTGATGTTAGCTTAATACAAAAAATAAAAAAAGTAGAAAGTAGTTTTTCATTTATATTAGCTGGGCTAGACAATGAGCATATTGTTTTTTCTAGTAGAACAGTTAATGATAAACTACAAATTACAAATAATAAATTACAAATTATAAAAAATGCTAATTTTATTTATTTAACTTCTTTATCTGGAGAATGGCCAGAGGCATTATCTAAATTTTTTTCTTTAAAAAATATAAAAATTGTTTGGAATCCTGGTCATCGCCAAATTTTAGCTGGAGTTGATAAAATTGGTAAATATTTGGCAAAAACTGCTGTTTTAATTATTAATAAAGATGAAGCAATTGAGTTGGTAATGTCAGATAAAAAATATAAAAATCAAGATAAATTATTTTTTATGAAAATTAATAATTTATTATCCGTTCTTTGCGGTTATGGTCCGCAAATTGTTCTTATTACTAATGATGAACATGGGGCTAGTGCTTTTGATACTCAAAAATTTTATTTTCAACCAAGTATTAAATTAAAAAAAATAGTTAACACTATTGGCGTTGGCGATGCTTTTGGTTCTGCTTTTATGGTTGGATTAAAATTATATAATAATGATATTGAAAAAGCGCTTTATTTGGGTGCTAAAAACGCAGCTTCAGTAATTACTCAGCCTGGCGCGCAAAATGGTTTGATAACTAAGTAATTTTTTTATGAAATTTTTAACAAAACCTATTATTTATTTTGTTGTCCTAACATTGTCAGTTATAACAGTAGCAGGAATTTTTTTATTTAAAAAAAGTCAGGCCGCTGATCGTTCTTCTGATGCT